>NZ_LCWN02000028.1:0-23213 GCF_002078205.2 Vulcanisaeta sp. EB80 | reverse complement strand
TTTCAGGACCCATACTCAAGCCTCAATCCATTCCATAGCATACACTTCATACTTGAGGAGCCTCTCATGGTTCAGGGTGTACCGAGGGAGGAGAGGGAGGAGAGAGTATACAGGGCTCTTGAGGAGGTTAAATTAACACCGCCTGAGGATTTCATAAACAAGTACCCGCACATGCTGAGCGGTGGACAGAGACAGAGAGTCTCCATTGCTAGGGCCATAATAACCAACCCCGATTTCATAGTAGCTGATGAGCCTGTCTCAATGCTTGACGCATCGATTAGGGTGGAGATACTGACAATACTTAAGGATATACAACAAAAGCATAAGATGGCATTTATGTACATAACACACGACATATCCACAGCCAAATACTTCAGCGATTACATACTAATAATGTATGCAGGGCAGTTCGCCGAGTACGGACCATTTAGAGACGTGGTTAAGAACCCACTACATCCATATGCCCAATCACTAATAGAGGCAATACCAGACCCAGACCCAAGCAATAGATTGAGGGAGAGGAAGGTGGCCCCTGGTGAACCGCCAAATCTAGTCAATCCACCACCAGGTTGTAGATTCCACCCAAGGTGCCCATTTGCAATGGACATATGCAAAAGGCAGGAACCACCCGTTATTGAAGCAAGACCTGGCGTTTACGTCAAGTGCTGGTTATATAAAGGGTTTTAATAATTATAAATCGAAATAATTCCCACAAATGCAATTAATTAAATGCTTATCTTTCAATTAAGGCCAGGATTAATTTAAAATAACACTCACGATATATATATCAGTTAAGATAGAGTGTTTTGATGAGGGCAAGAACAATGTTGATAATAGGGCTTGTGGCTCTCTTAGCAGTTATAGGTTTAGCGTTAATGCTTCCTACTATCAGTGCCTCCGTAGTCACAACGACCAGCAGTACACCGAGCTTCTGCGTACCCGTCACCCCAAGCTGTATATGGGCAATGTGATGAGTAGTTAAATAGCCATTCAATTTAAAATTACTTAAAATTAAAATCTCTTATCCTTTTAATTGTGAGGTTCTATGATGAGGTTGCTCCGCGATTTCCTGCTCGGGATTCTAATATTCATTACAGGCATCCTCATCTTCTTCCTGCTCTATCCCCTGGCGCGGCATGTGGGTAGTGGTTTTGTTGCGTTATTGGTTCTCCTCGTGCTGTTAATCTTCGGCATTGCTGGTTTGGGGTGGTACCTTGGTGAGTGGTTCGGTGTTAGTTCGGCGATTAGGGAGTTAATGTTTAGGTTCAGGGTTTGGCTTCTTTGGCGCTTACTCTATGGTGATAGGGAGTTCCTGATGGATCTAGTGTTCATAGAGTACGTACTAGGCGAGGTTTACCGCCTATCCCATGAATTATTAATAAACGGCAACGAAGTCACAATAAGGATAAACGCACCAATAAACAAGGACCTAGCCATAAGACTCATGAACCAAATAAACACAAACCTAAATAAACTAACAATAACAAAAATAGAGACAGGATAAGTAACCTCTGTCTCATCGTTAGGTTGTAGACTCAACTCGAGATGCTCATAAGTCATGGACATATGTAGGGAGAGGTAACCGGAAGTGTTGAGTATTGATGAGAGAAAAGTTATCTGTTGGTTATATAAGTAAATAAATAATAAAACTAATTAATTATAGAAAAGCGTTAAATAGTTTGTAAGGTCAGTAGCGGTAATGTCAGTATCGGGTGAGGCACTTAAGGTGATAATGAGGAATTACCCAACGGGTGTTACCATAGTTACCACGGTCTACAACAATGAGTATTACGGACTCACGGTCAACTCCTTCACATCACTATCCCTAGACCCACCCCTTGTGCTTATTGCAATAGATAAAAGGCTCACGAGTCACGAAGCCATTGATAGGTCGGGTGTTTATGCTGTTAATATATTACCAAGCGATATGAAGGATTTAGCCGTTAAATTCGCCACAGCGCCCAGGGAGGAGAGGTTTAAGGGGTTGAAAATTAGGACGGCAAAGACAGGTTCGCCGATAATTGATGGTGTGATTGCTTACCTAGATTGTAGGGTTGTTGCGAAATACCCAGGTGGTGATCACACGATATTTATTGGTGAGGTTGTTGATGGGCAGGTCATAAGTAATAAGCCACCTCTCGTGTATTATAACAGGGGTTATTACTCAATGTCGCAGATTACGCCAATCTAATGATAAAGATCGGCTAAAATCATTTAAGTACTGCCCTAGATTATTCTGTGGTGATGATGGGTATCAAAACGGATTGGTGAAGACCTCACGACGAGCTGAACCTACATGTTTTGGAATTCATGGAATAGGTATTGCACGGATGATGCTATGGCCAATGCCTTCCTCATAGTCCCACTCACCTTAACTGTAACGAGTGCCGTGCCATTACTCCTACCAACAATAACAATCGCAGACCTTAAGTACTTAACCAGGGGGTTAGGCACGCCTACTATCACCCGACCAATCTCGTACTTCTTAACGACCCTTAACTCAACACCAATGGCATCCTTACCCGCCAACAATCTAAACCAATTATTCAACTCCGCCAATACATAGTCAACACGATCACTGGGATACACGTCGAGTATCACGTACCTCATGTGCAAACACCCCTCCTATACATGGCGTTCACTATTAACTCATACGGATTATCACTAATCAGAGGAGCTGCATTAATGCTGGATAGCACATGTATTAACTCAATGATATCCCTGGGATTCCTAATGTCGGTCACGTTATTTATTCCCTGTGAAATAACAATCATAAGTTCATCAACCGTCGTGTACTCGTTGATGAGGTCCCTTAGGAATGCAAGGCCTTGTTCGCCATGGTTAATTATGGGATTTATCACTATCTCTAGGGCTTTACCTTCCCTGGCCATTGCACGGACTTGGGGTTTTGTTGGTAAGGTATTCTTATTTATATCATTTATTGTTATTAGGTCGATCCTCTCATCACTTATGAACTTATTAAGGACGAACCTACTCCAGGGTATCACCGAAACTATATCGAAGTTTTTAACCATCCTCAACTTCCAGGTGCTGTTCTGCGTGATGACCAACTTCCTGAAGGTCGGTATTTCTTCAATATCGTTGTTTCCCACAGTCAATGCCGCCAACCCATAACCAAGCCTTTTGAGTAGATTGATAACTGGTCTGTCCGTGGTGCCAAGATGTAATTCCACAAACATTCAGCGCCTATTTACAGACCTCCTGGCCTCCTCCCCGTCCTAAAGGGCGGGGTGGTTTCCTCGCCCAGCCTTCATTGGCTCCTCTGGCTGGGTTCATGGGTTTGCCCCGGGCCAGCACCGCGGGGCTTTGCTCTAAGCTGGCCATGAATTCCCTGAGTGTAGCGTGTAGATGGTGCACGATGGGGTGTGGTATCATTGGGTTTGATTCGCCTTCGTACTCTCTCCAGTTCATGTTCTTGTTTAGGTTCTTCATGTTCCACCATACTCCCTTTGTCCAGGACTCTGGTGTTATTTTCCAAGCCATGTTCATGACCGATGCATAGTCCCTATCTACATAGTGTCCGAGTGGGCATTTTAGGGTGTGCCAATCATCTGTTCTCTCAAGCTTCGTAAAATGGATTGGGCATACCCTGCTGTTCCTATAGGATGATACGTGGAATATCTTCGAACCCCTCTCCAAAGCCTTTTCTTCCACAGCCTTCTCTAAAGCCTTGAACGGTGTTTGTTTAATCCTATGCCTCAACTCGTCCTTCCCAATTCCATCAATCATCTCCTCCTGTGGGTTGTTCCCTAACTCTTCAGTTACGATAATTGCCGGCGTCTTTGTCAATTCATTCGCCACGTGCCTAACACGACCAACCTTCCTAACCCTCTCCCTCAACCTCTTCACGCGCTTCCTGAACTCCCTTGTGTTTGTTATGTTCGCGTACTTACCGCTTGGTAATGTGAATCCAGGCTTCAACCTCTCGATAATCGCGTTCCTAACCCTTTCATACCTCCTGGCTAGTCTACCAAAATCAGTCTTGATTGTATAGAGCTGTGGCGTTAAGTATTGCTTGTTCCAATCAGCCACCTTGCTCACGGTGGTTTCGATATCAATCCTGCCCACTGCTACCGTGTTCTCGTTTATGTCGAAGGCAACAATTGATCTTGGTTCCTCCTCCCTGGGCTTCAGCTCAAAGGCAAAAATTGCATACCACTTGTTCAACCTACGCTTAACAACTAGCGTACTGGCTAGCCTTGCTTCACCACTCAATACCCTCCACCAGTATTGCCAGAAGCGCTTGTGCAACCTCAACCAAACCTCCCTCCTCCCACCAAGTAGGGATAGCTCAACCCTAACCGGGGCTACTGATTTAACGAATTGATCATAACTCCATGCATCCTCTGTAAACCTAATCGAGACTCTCCTAACCTCAGGATAGGGCTTGCTCACCAAGCCCTTCCTCCTCCTCTCCATGAATGACTTGGCGATTTCAGATGCCTGCCTAATGGCTTGGATGATTAGTTGAGAGTTCAAGTCTTGGTGCTCCAGCCTATACTTGCTATAGAACAGCTCATAGAGTTGATTCGCACTCGTAACATTGTTCTTAACGGCGTACTCGACGACCTCGCGAACGATGTTGAGGTATGCGGTCTCAACGGAGTGGAGCAGCTTGTTGAGTTCCCTAGTGGCCTCAAGCTCAACAGCCACAGCCCTACGCAACAACAAAGGCAAGGAAAACACCTACTTTAAAAACCTGACCCGCCCAGAAGGGGCGAGACTTGACCATTATTGTCACCGCCGACCTTAACCTTAATTCTAACCACATCATCACCATCGCTCAATACTACGTGTCCTTGGGCGAATTCCTGCTTATCGAGCCTTATGAATATGTTACCTCCAGAATCTACCCTGGCACTTATCGTCTCCATTAATTGATTTCTATTGGTCATTGATGAGCATAACCTGGTTATTATCTTCATGGCCAATTCTTCATCCTTAATCACAGACGATACTTTGTATATTGGGTTACCGTAGTGTCCATAGAGTACCTCAATTATTATTGGTGCGTTGGTGGTTAGTAAATCAATTAATGAGTTAATCACCTTATCCACACTCTCTGTTGCATGGATGTAAACCTCAACCTCTAATTGCGTTGGTATTGATCCCATACATTAATCATGATTTTACGAAGATTGTTGAGATTGAGTTGATTGAGTAGTCTTCCTCAATCTCTCAATCAATTTCCTCTGCCTCTCCCTCAACCTTCTCCTCCTACGATCCTCCCTATCCTCCTTACCAACGAGCCATGAGAATTCAGGGTCACTCCTTATTGCTGGATGATTTGGATCAACGAGTATTACTTCGTACCAGACGTACGTGCCATCCTCACCAACCCAGTAAGAGCCTAAAACCTCCATGTTTGGGTACTTCCTAGCCGCCCTCTCCTCCGCAATCAATTGTAGGCTCTTGCTCGTGGTTATGCCATAAACACCCATCCTCTTTGGTCTCCTGCCACTTCTCGGTCTCCTTCTATTGAAGGGACCCCTCCTTAGCCTAACCCTAACAACAATTATTCCCTGCTTGGCCTTATAGCCATACTGCCTAGCCTTATTTATTCTAGTGGGCTTCTCAACCCTAACTATTGACGGCTCTCTACGCCACCTAATCAACCGCTGCTTCATCACAACATCCCAAATCCAACCATTCCTAGCTCCACTCCACACCTCAGCCAGGTAGTGATAAAGTCCTTTTGCCATCAGGACCCAATCCGCTTAGGGTTTTTAAGGATAACGAACCCCTGATATACTCCCCACCCTATTAAATAGGCCCGAGCTCTCGAGTTCATCGCATTAATCAACCTAGCGCATTCTCACAGGTATTCCTTAAGTCAAAGGCTAGGTCCCTGAGTATGGAGCTCATTAGTCCCTTCTCCCTAAGCGACTCCTCTCTGAGGGCTATTGATAATAAGGTCCTTGAGTCCATATCCTGGTACGTATTGACTATTCGGGATAACTCATTGAGTAAATTGCTAAGCTTTACGAGTAGGTAGTCCCCAACCACTACAAGCTCATTCCTATACCCATAAAAATTCCCAATCATTCGCCTACCTACCTCCGTTACCCTCAAAACCAACCTACCATTCAATGTCGCCAGTTCGAGGAGACCCTCATTAATTAGCGAGCTCACGTCATTAATCAATGCCTGGCTAATTATAGGTGGTATCTCATATGTGTACCTAATTATGTGGGAGGATAGGTACGTAATCAAGCTTAAGCGGTATAATTGAAGCGTGGAATTTCTCGAGTGCCAAACAATGAATAGTATCGCGTATTTATTTGGAAACACCATAAACCTCTTACGTCCAATCTCAACCTCGGGTAGCCTCATCACCCATTAGGAACCAGGTTGTGAATATTAAACTTAAGGCGTAGGTTAAGGCCACGGTAGTCCTCATGGGATGGCCCGTGGATGGCCCAAGCCTTATCTCGTACTTAGCCTCCTTTCGGAGGTTAAGGCTCACGTCATCATACTCATTGCCGAGTATTAACCCAATCCTTAAATTCCTCCTGAACGCATCCCTACTCACCTCAATGAGCCTTCTCTCATTATCCTTAGCATGCATTGATAAGACTACGGGTACATCAATCCCAACTAACGCGTCCTCAGGCTTTACAACCTTCACGTTAGGCAGCGAACCCAGTCGTAATGCCCTATATGCTCTATCAATTAGGCGTTGATCGGTTATTAGTCTTAATTCCACACCAAGGGCGTGGCTTAATTGTAACAGGTCCATTGTCTCGTAAACGGTCTTGGGACCTTCAACAATACCAATAATCTGCCTAACCCAATCGGTGGGTATTGATTCCCTCCTCTTGCTGAATAATTCCCTCATTGAATGCGCAACTATGAATGAGTCATCCCTAACCTCAACGTATATGTAGTAATCGGGATCCTCTAAATCAGCGGTCGCAAACTGTGCCAAGTACTTACCCAGCACCTTAGCTAGTTCAACGCTCGTCATTGGGTAGCTCTTGTCCATCCTCCTCACAACCACCTTAAAGGTGCCACCATGCATAAGACCTGTGAGGATTCCCTTAGCAACCTCCATTAACTTATCAAGGTCTCTCTCAATCACATGATCTATTATTGATATATGCGCGATATACCCGATCTCCCTGAGCCTAACTAAAGTATCCTCAGGGCAGTTGGAAATGTCTATTATGGCCTTATTACGACCCCACTTCTCAACCAATCCGCAATTCAACCTGGCAAGTAGGTCGTATGGATTAATGCTCCTGGCGTAAGGCTCAAACGTCACCAAAACCTTCATCTGCAATAAGCCCAAGTGGGCGAGCCAAAATACTTTTACCCAACATAAGAATACGGAACCATAACCATGCTTAGGAGTGTTAAGGCACATCATTATTGAGTTTATGTGTTATTTTACGTCATTACCTGAAACAACGCTTAAAATCACCTTATTAATTTGAGGTCTTGATCGCATGAATGGTTAGAATTAAGGCATTAGTATTGACGTATAGGGATTACGATCTCGATACATTGGCTAAAGCATATTTATTAGATAATGAGTTGAAAGACCTATACGGACACTATGACTCATTAATCGCATTACAGACATGCAACAGAATCGAGTTCTACCTCGATGGAGGTGAAAATGAGGATCATTTAATCAGTATGCTCAAGAATAGGGCTGGTGTGGAACCGAGGGTTTTATTCGACTTAGACGCAGTCAAGCACTTATTACTTGTGACAACTGGTTTAGACTCCATGTTCTTTGGCGAAAGAGAAATACTATCTCAAGTCAAGAAAGCCTACGCTACGGGTAAGCGATCAGAGAGATTGAGGATACTATTCGAATCAGCGATTAGGTTTGGTGAGAACTTTAGACGTAAGTATAACTTATCGGAGATATCATTTATAAAATTCCTGTCGAATTTTATAATGAATAACGTAGATTCCGAAGATAAGCTGTTGGTCATTGGTGGTGGTGAAGTTGCCAGGGGCGTGGTTAGAGAATTATTAAGAAATGGATACTCTAACATAGTGGTGGCTAATAGAACATTGGATAGGTTAAAGTATGAATTTGGAAATTCCGTGAAGGTGGTAAACCTTGAATCATTGAAAAACGAAGTAGCCACCAATAAGTACGATGTTTGGTTAGCCGCAATATCAGCGAAGCAACCAATCATTAGCGTCAAAGATTCCAGGGAGATCCCTGACTTAATAATCGATGTTTCAACGCCAAGTGCTGTGGATGTTGATGGAACCCCTGTGAGAATCATAAGGCTTGAGGACTTGAGGGAGCCCTATCTCAAGTATGTTAACGGTAAAAGTAGTATCCTCAAGGAATTCGGCGAGGTTGATAAGGAAGCTGAGAGAATAATGAGGTTGATAATACGTAGGGACGCCGATGATGTAATTAGGGATATCACGAGGTTCACTGAAAACATAAGAGAGGAGGAGGTTAGGGAGGCAATC
Source organism: Vulcanisaeta sp. EB80 (assembly GCF_002078205.2). Taxonomy (NCBI): domain Archaea; kingdom Thermoproteati; phylum Thermoproteota; class Thermoprotei; order Thermoproteales; family Thermoproteaceae; genus Vulcanisaeta; species Vulcanisaeta sp. EB80. The sequence continues at coordinate 14,747 of NZ_LCWN02000028.1, read as the reverse complement.
AATGCGCTTAATAATGGTGCCGATCCCAAGGTAGTTGTGGAGGCTATGAGTAGGTCCTTGGTTAAGAAGATCATGCATAATTACCTTGAGAACATTCGTGCATTAACTGAGAAAGGGGACTTAGACGAGATAAGGAGGTTAAGGGACCTATTCATAATGGCACACGATAATTCATGATATTAATCCTTTATTTTAAATGCTAAACCGTAACGTCTTAATTAACTTTATTTAAAACCATGGCTTTCATGGAATCCTCTATTTGCCTAAGGGTTTCGTTTATTATAGAATCCTCATGGGCAGCGCTCGTAAATATAGCTTCGAACTGGCTTGGGGCTATGAAAACCCCACGTTTAAGCAATTCCTCATGTAGGTTTAGGTATATCTTCGCATTTGATCTGCTCGCTGTTTCGTGATCAATAACCTCACCCTTCGTGAAGAATACCTGAAGCATTGTTGGCACCCAATTAATGGTGTGGTCTATACCATACCTACCTAACACGTCATCAAGCCCTTCAGCCAATTTACGTGAGGCGTTTATGGCTATTTCATACGCATTCGTGGTTTCGAGAACCTCTATGGTGGCTAATCCGGCAATCATTGATATTGGGTGCCCATTAAAGGTGCCTGCGTTAAATACTGGTCCCTTAGGCGATAATTTACTCATAATCTCCTCACGCGCACCAACAGCACCCACCGGAAAACCACCCCCGATTATCTTACCCAGCGTGGTTATGTCCGCCTTAACCCCATAATACCTTTGCGCACCACCGAGCCCAAGCCTATAGCCGGTAACTACCTCATCAAATATTAGCAATGAACCGAACCTATCAGCAACCTCCCTAAGACCCTTCAAAAAATCGTTTCTGGGTGGTATTACTCCGTAATTAGCCATAATAGGTTCGACTATTATAGCCGCGACATCGTTTCCCTCCTCCCTCATTATTTTCTCTACACTATCGAGATCATTGTATCTGGCAACGAGTGTTAACTTAGCCACATCCTCAGGAACACCAGCTGATGATGGTGAACCAAAATGTGCAGCAGCACTTCCTGCTTTCACGAGGACTGAGTCAACGGCACCGTGATAGCAACCCTCGAACTTCAGTATCTTCCTACGCCCTGTGTATCCACGGGCAAGCCTTATGGCTGTGGCCACAGCCTCACCACCACTATTCACGAACCTCACCATCTCAATACTTGGGAAGTGATTTACGATCTTCTTAGCAAGCGTGATCTCAAGCTCCGTAGGTGCTCCATAGAGCCAGCCCTTACTCACGTACTCAACAATCCTCCTAGTGACAGCCTCCGGTGCGTGGCCTAGTATTAGCGGTCCGTAACCAAGCACATAATCTATCAATCTATTACCATCAACCGTTATTAAGTATGGACCCTTACCCTCCCTCACAAAGAATGGGTATGGCCTAATTGCAGCCCTGACCGGGCTATTAACACCACCAACAAGCACCCTCTGTGCTTCCTCGAATAATCTCTTCGACTCACTCATTATGGGAATAACCAGTCACGCCCATTAAATTTTACCCAACCATGCTTCACAGTGGGTCATGCATTTAAACCTAGCTATACATGCAACGTGATGATTGAGAGAACACTCGTTATAATAAAACCCGATGCAGTTAAAAAGGGATTGATTGGGGAGATAATAAGTAGGTTTGAGAGGGCTGGGCTTAGGATTGTGGCGATGAAAATGTTGAGACTAACTAAGGAGGAGGCTGCCAAGTTCTATCCGAGTGATGAGGGTTGGTTAAGGTCCGTTGGTAGTAAATCGTTAAAGTCATACTCAGAGATCGGCAAGGATCCAAGGGAGGATTTGGGTACGGACGACCCTGTCGAGATTGGCAAGATAATTAGGGGTTGGCTTGCGGATTACCTATCAATGGGCCCAATAGTTGCCATGGTTATTGAAGGTAATAGGGCTGTTGAGGTTGTTAGGAAGATTGTTGGTTCAACAACACCATACTCATCACCACCAGGCACCATTAGAGGCGACTTCTCAGTGGATAGCCCAGACCTGGCAAACCTTGAGAAGAGGGCTCTATTCAACCTGGTGCACGCTAGTGATAGCCCCAAGGAGGCTGAAAGGGAGATTAGGTTCTTCTTCCGTGAGAATGAGTTCGTTGACTACACGTGACGATCAAATTATCTATAAACTCCTTATCTGTATTACAGATTTTATATCATCATGACCCCAGTAGTAGGCGTACTCATACTCATCAAGTGGGACCTCCTTCGTTATCAACTTCCTAACCCAACCGCCAAACTCAAACTTAGCCTTAACCAGGTCGGCAACGCCGTCCTGGAATGACCCTATGCTGGCGTTTGTGGCTCCGATTATCAGCTTATTCCTCCTCCAATCGTCTAATAATGGTACCATATTAACAACCTTGCTGTCCAGGTAAATACCAAGGAGTACGGCAACACCGTCAGCACTAAGATGCCTCAAGGCTTCATATGCCGCGGATGAGGATCCCGTTGCCTCAATGACTATGTCAAACTCATCACTTAGCTGATCAACATTTACGTTAACGTACTTAGCACCGATCTCCTTAGTCAGCTTAGCCTTGGGGCTGTCGTACGGCCTTGTTGCTGTTATTGTTACGTCCGTAAAGCCCCTAAGTCTCATAACCATAAGTGCGAGCATTCCTATTGGTCCAGCGCCCATTATAAGCACCTTTCTTGGGCTCCAAGAACTGAACCTAGCCTTACCAAGCTCCAGCGCCAACTTGATGCCCTTCTCCACGATAGATAGGGGCTCTGTGAGAACTGCGACGTCTACAATCTCCTTAGGCACCTTGACTAAAAACCTTGCATCACTCACCGCATACTCTGCGGCGAAGCCATGTAGGTACCAAATACCGTGCTCCGCGTAGGTACCTCTTGGACAGTAGTCAAGCTCTGTAATCGGTAACGTACACGTTGTCGGCCTCCTCACTGTGGGTACTACGATGTCGCCCACCGATACATTGTCGACACCATCCCCGAGCTCAGCCACCGACGCCACAGCCTCATGACCAAGAATCAGGTACTCCTCACCAGGTGGTGCCGCCCCATACTTGCCCTCAATGATATCCTTATCAGTGCCACAAACGCCAACCTCAATTGGTTCAAGTAATACCTGGCCTTTACCAAGGGATGGTTTAGGCATCTCCCTTAGGGCTAATGAATCCTTCATTAATGGTACTACTGTGACTGCCTTCATCGATCTATAACGGATTTTATCCCCTTAATAAATAGGTGCTGTGTAGAAATTTAATTCAATAATTGCCCCTAGAACTGAACCTAATGCTTAAACAGATTTTAACCACTACATAACCTATATACTATTACGGAGAAAACGCGTATTAAGCCACCACTTAATATTGTGGTGTATGTCCCATTTACTCAGGGACATGTTGGATAGAATAGTTAATGGGCAATTGTTGGTCATAGATCTCACGCATGAACTCTACACGGGTATGCCGACATACCCTGGGGATCCACCCTTTACTCATGAGTACGTTAAGGTGGGCAGGAATTACGGTGAGTCAACCCTCTCAAAAATATCGGCTGGGCTGCACAGCGGTACTCATGTAGACCTTCCGAGACATTTCGTACCTAACGGAGCCACGGCAGAGACAATAAGTCCCAGTGACTTTATAGCCTACGGTGTAGTATTGGACCTTAGCTATAAGAGGTTTGGTGAACCAATCACCAGGGAAGACCTGGAGAAGTTTGGCAATAAAATACGGCAGGGCTACGTGGTAATGCTCTACACGGGATTTTCCAGGGCGTGGGGCACAGAGGAGTTCCTATATAACTGGCCGTACCTGGATAGATCAGGTGCTGATTACTTAATCGAAAGAAAAATTAGAGCTGTCGGTATAGAAGCCCTTAGCATAGCCGGTTGGCCTGGTAAGGAGGGTTACCCATACCCACCCAGGGTTGCTAGAGATGATGTGGCATACGTGCATTACAAACTATTGTCCAATGGAATCTACATAATAGAGGGGGCCACAAACCTCGATATAGCATTGAGTAAATGCAAGGATGGTGAGGGATTATTCATATTCACGCCACTTAAGATTAGGGGTGCCGAGGGATCACCGGTCAGGTTATTGATGATGTGCGAGACAAAATAACCTAGTCAATATCTCTAGGATCTCTGGGCAAAACCATCCCAATTGTTTCCTTCAATATTCTTCTCAAGATCCTATATGTAAGACCCCAAATCACCATGTCCTCTATAACTATCGCCGGCCTCTTCATACCTTTTATATCAACATCTACCTTAACATACTTAGGAATATCATTTATATTTAACCAAAGCACCTTCGATAATTCCACCTTATTTATAGATAACGCAGGGTTGCAATTCCTCAATGCAAATATTGCAGGCACAACGCTTATGCTCGGCGCATTGCTCGGGGAGAGAGGCTCAAGAACTCCAAGTAATTCAGCATCACTATTTAAGTCAAGTCCAACCTCCTCCCTCGTCTCCCTAATTGCCGTCTCAACCAAGTCGTTATCTACACCTTGCTTAAACCTCCCGCCTGGAAATGCTGCATCACCACTCCAGGGATCCTCTGGGTTTATTGTCCTTTTACCGATTAAGATAGCGTTAAGGCACGTGTTGATTATCACCGCAACCGCAGCCCACGAATGCGCTGCGTCTGATTTCGGCTTTTCCATCCTCACGATACTTCTCAATCTCGATACTATGTCTGTACTTGCCATGACTTAATTTAGTAACTTACCAAATTAATAAAAGCTATTAGCCGTTCTAAATTAATGGTTGTAGGGGCCTTATTGAGAGAACCTCAGGATTTGCTAGATAAAGTGGTCTCTTCCCCATTAGTACATTTATCAAATTCTGAACGGCAACCTCGGCCATCCTCTCCCTGGTTTCGCTCGTGGCAGAGCCTATGTGCGGGGTCAGCACCACGTTATCAAACTTCGCTAATTCGTGGGTACTGGGTAATGGTTCCTCCTCAAAAACATCTAATGCGGCACCTGCTATCCAACCCTCCTTTAACGCCTTGACTAAGGCGTTTGTGTCAACAATATCACCCCTGGCAACATTTATCAAATATGCACCCCTCTTCATGAGCTTAAGCCTCTCCTCATTAATTAAGTGCCTGGTCTCCGGTGTTGCCGCTACTGTTATTACCACATAGTCGGACTCGCTTAACAATGCCTCAAGGGGTCTGTATTCAATGCCCAGTGCGAACTCTATTTGTGGCTTCCTTGTCCTTGACCAATAGATAACCTTCATGTTGAATGCCCTCGCTCTTCTGGCGACCGCAGTACCAATGTTGCCGAGACCGATTATCCCAAGTGTTGCTCCATGAACCTCGGAGCCCAAAAGCCAGCCCCACTTATCAAATATTGCACCTGCCCTGACAAGTTTGTCTCCTTGCACGATCTTCCTAGCAAGCGCTATTAAGAGTCCCATGGCAAGGTCAGCCACAGCTTCAACCAAAACCTCCGGCGTATGGGTTACGTAGATACCCCTCTCCGTGGCTGCCTTGACATCTATGTGATCAACACCAACACTGTATGTACTGATCACAATGAGTTTATCAGATTCATTGATTAATGACCTATCAATGACGTCACCAAGTGTAACAACGACGCCAGTGCATTCCTTAAACATCTCAACCCAAACCTCCCGAGGTGGTGACGCTTGCCTACTCCACATTGGTCCAGTTTCCTTCCACATCCTAATTTCCACGGGTAACTTATTCAATTGGGTGTATATCACTGAGGGCAGGTTGCTCCTACTTATGAAGATGCACGGTCCAACCATCAACGACTCAATGGAAAACTACTTAATTAATATTTCAGTGATATTGGATTATCAAAATCTCAACATAGCAGTTTAATGAGAAAGGTATGGCCTATTTTTGCATTCATGAAGATTTATAAATAGACCTCGTAGAAATATTTGGATGGTAACAATTAGGGACGTATTAAATAAGTTAAAGTGGACCGATCAATTAAGCAATCATGTGCTGGTGTATGTATCGAGAGGCTCACCAAATAATGAGGAGACTATTGATCTATCAAGGATAATCACCATAGGTAGGGATGGCTTCACATTCATAAATAATGATGGGAGGGAGACCTATATACCCTACCATAGGGTTGTGGAGATAAGGAATAAGGATGGCACGGTAATTTTTCATAGAAATGTCCCACACTAATGCTTGTAAATCTTTCTAAGGCTTTTGTGGATCATCGAAGAAATCGTCTATATATCTCGATAGTAATAAGTTCGTTATTCGTTATATCATTTAATAACTTCACGTAGGTTTTCCCTGTAAGGATTACTGCGTAAATGCTTAGAAGCAATATTATTAAATAACCGATTGTTTGCCTATAAGTATTGCTTGAGATTTCCATGCATGTGTAGTCTCATTTAGAATAGAATTTTCAGTTCTTTATAAAACTTGTTCCGAAGGTACCACGTTATTAATAGATTATTTTTGCCAATTACCATTCATTAATTTATTAACCCACCTCTGATGTTTGAGCACTAGGTCCTTATCCGCGTACAAGACATACGTTAAGTAATCTATCTCAACGGGATTTAATAGGCCTGGTATAATGATTGTGTGCGGTGTTTCACCTAAACTTGGTACGTTGTTTATTGTGGATACAACAATACTTTGATTCTCCCAACCTATCCTGGCAGCATATATTACCAATAAGCCATTATTAATGATTCCCAACTTACCATTTTCTTCCATTTTCCTCAGTAAGTCAATGGCTTCGCTGGCACTCATGAACTCATTACCATCCTTGATGTCAAGTAATAATATTGTGTGTAACCCACGCCTTAGGTTGTCATTTAATATCTCATAGGCTCTCATACTTAGTATGCCCATCCTTGGGTAAGTTATTGTAGCTATGGGTCCAAGCTTGTACGGCGATAAACCGAGTTGGCTGAGTATTGCGCATACTATACTGACGGAGTTTATGATCCTCACCTCAAAGCCCAGTCTCTTGACGATCACCAATATTGCCGCATGCGCCGTTGCCATCATGGGATCTCCTATGACCAGTAGAGCAGCATCTCTTCCCTTGCTTAGCTCGCTCATTATTGCATTACCACTTCTATCCTCAAGATCCTCCCTTGAGAGGAATACTATGTCGTGTCTAATACCCATTATCTGTTTAATTAATTCGCCTGGTGCCTTTGACGTATAGGTTTCCATGAATACCTTATCAACACTTCTTATAACATTTAGTGCATCTATCGTTAAATTACCAGGGCTTAGACCAAGTCCAACTAGGTATAATGTTGGGTTTTTCTTACCCACGTCTTTCTCGATTATTGAAAGATTTAAAAACGCGACAAGCATGTAAATGCATGGATGTCTTCTCGAGTGAAGATACCTGAGGATGGTGAACCAATAACAGCACAGGGTGGTGTCTGGAAAGTTCCGAATAAACCAATAATACTCTATATCGAGGGTGATGGTATAGGACCAGAGATTACGAACGTCGCGATTAAGGTGATAAATAAAGCCGTGGAAAAGGCCTATGGGAGCTCGAGGGAGATTAAGTGGGTGAAGGTTTATGCTGGTGAGGAAGCTGAGAGGGTTTATGGTAATAGGTTCCCTGAGGAGACAATAAACCTCATTACCAAATACAGGGTTGTCCTGAAAGGCCCGCTGGAGACGCCGATCGGTGGTGGTTGGAGGTCGATTAATGTTGCCATTAGGATGCTCCTGGACGCCTACGCCAATGTTAGGCCTGTGAAGTACATGCCGGGGCTTGAATCACCACTTAAGCACCCTGAGAGGGTTGATATGGTGATAATTAGGGAGAACACCGACGATCTCTACAGGGGTATTGAGTGGAGTTGGGATAGCTCTGAGGCGGCTAGGCTCAGGAAGTTCCTGAAGGAGGAGCTCAACATAGAGCTTGAGGACGACACTGGCATAGGCATAAAGCCAATGAGCAAGTACAAGACACAGAGGGTGGCTAGGTTTGCCTTCAAGTTCGCTATTGATAACAAGAGGAGGTCTGTCACAATAATGCATAAGGGTAACATAATGAAGTACACAGAGGGTGCGTTTAGGGAGTGGGCCTATGAGGTCGCCCTTAAGGAGTTCAGGGACTATGTTGTGACGGAAGAGGAGGTTAACAAGGTCTATGGAGGTAAGGTGCCGCCAGGGAAGATCTTGGTTAATGATAGGATAGCGGACAACATGTTCCAGCAGATAATAACGAGACCCGAGAACTATGACGTGATACTGGCACCAAATTTGAATGGTGACTACATAAGTGATGCTGCAGGCGCATTGATAGGCGATATTGGTGTACTTGGCGGTGCCAACGTCGGTGACTCTGGTGGTATGTTCGAGGCTGTTCACGGTACAGCACCCAAGTATGCGGGTAAGAACGTGGCGAATCCTACGGGCATAATTAGGGGTGGTGAGTTGATGCTTAGGTTCATGGGTTGGAGAGAGGCTGCTGATTTAATTGATAGGGCGATTACCGAAGCCATAAATCAGAAGAAGGTTACCCAAGACCTTGCCAGGTTCATGGGCGTCCAACCACTAGGTACTAAGGAGTTTGGCGATGCCTTGATTGAGATAATCGATCAGTTTAAGTGAAAAATGAAAAATTAACACTGATTAAAACAAATTCTATTCATTGTTCCTTAACCTCCTCCGTAATTACCTGCTTACCCTCCGCCCTAATCAGAGGTAGTCTCGGGTTCACATAATCATTGAGTGCCTTAACCACAAGCTCCATATCCGAGGGATCCAGGTCCTTGAGTATGGGTCTATGGCTCCTATAATTAACCACATCACTCGGCTCTATCTCCACGGACTTCACATCCTCCTCATAATACTTAGCTTTGACCAATACATTACCCAGTGGATTAACGACATGACTACCACCGAAGAATCCCAAACCGTCGTACTGCCCCACCGTATTCACGTAAACAGTGTATGCCACATTCTCCAATGCCCTGGCAACCATGAACGTCTCAAAGTGCAGCCTTGACATATCGGGTGCGGCGCTTATATATACGTGAACCTCAGCTCCCTTAAGCATCATTACCCTTGAAACCTCTGGGTAAAACGCATCGTAGCATATCGCAATACCTACCCTATGCCCATTAATGTTTATGACCGGTATATCACCCTTACCAATACCAAAGTACCTATACTCATCAAAAACACCGTATGAGGGTAAATGTCTCTTCCTATAAACCGCAAGTACACCATCAGGTCCTACGGCAACCGCCGTGTTATATAAAACGTGTGTTTCATTGTTCCTCTCCGCAAACCCTGTAATCACGTGACAATTCCTTCTCCTTGCCTCGAGGACTAACCTCGATATTGTCCTACCACTTATAGGCTCAGCTATTTGGAAGAACATATCCCTGGACATGTAGCCAGGTAGGTAAAGCTCGGGTGTTACTATGACGTCAGCACCATCGCCAACACACAATTTATTCATCGCCTTGATTAATCTATCCAGGTTGAACTCCACATCACCCAGTTTACTACCGTATTGAAGCAGGTGTACCCTGAGCATCAACACACAGTATCTGGGGTTATTAAAAATACAAACTCCCTAGTTAAATCGGTTAGTATTAAAAACCTAGCACGCTAGTAATTAACGTGCCCAAGATAACTCTTGAAAACATAGTACGTATTGACTATGACTATGTGGCACGTAGAATAATTGATTTCATAAGGGCATACGTTAGGGACTCGGGCGCTGCAGGTGCTGTGATTGGTCTCAGCGGTGGTGTTGACTCCAGCGTCACCGCCTATCTGCTTGTTAAAGCCTTGGGCAGTGACAATGTTGTTGGGTTAATACTACCCTACAGGACAACACCGCCTGAGGATATTGAGGATGCGAAATTCATCGCAGAAAGCCTGGGTATAAGGTATTACTACATAGATATTGGCAGTATTAGGGACTCCTTTGTTAAGTCAATACCCATATTCGATGAGGGTGATAAGGTATCCGCAGGCAATCTATTGCCTAGAATTAGGATGACGCTGCTGTACTACTTCGCCAATAGACTTAACAGAATTGTGGCTGGAACTGGTGATAAGAGTGAGCTATTGATTGGCTACTACACGAAGTATGGAGATGGTGGTGTGGATATACTACCCATCGGCGACTTATACAAAACACAGGTTAGGTACCTGGGTAAATACCTAGGCTTGCCCGATAGGATTGCCTTCAAACCATCAAGTCCAAGGCTTTGGGAGGGACAAACCGCGGAGGGTGAGCTTGGTGTTAAGTATGAGGATGTTGATGTAATACTGCATGCACTCGTTGATTATAGAATGACCCCCGAGCAGGCTGCGGAAGCGACAGGCAAACCGCTCGATTTAGTACAGGCAGTTTGGCGTAGGGTGTTGAATACGGAGCATAAGAGGAAGCCACCCATAGTTCCTAGGGTGTCCATGAGAACCCTCGGCATAGATTGGCGCATGCCGGTTAATAAAACGGGGTTGAGCGAGTTCATGGAATAAGCTTAATTAATTTCTCAACGTAAATCAAATTAAATGAGCAAGCCTCTTTGGCATGTTATCGAGGATCCAGCCTTCATAATCACCGTGTATGCAGGCATCGTGATCATCATGATGCTTATTGGTGCGATAGCCATATACGTAATAACGCAGTCCATATTCGATTCAGCGTTGGCATCATTACCACCAATATTTATAGCATTAATAATGGTTGCAGCCAAAATGGCGATAAAGAGGAATGAGGTCGCCCTATACCCTGATAAGATAGTGATAATTAGGGGTAACGAGAAGAGAGAGCTGCCAATATATGCAATAACCAGGGTTAGAGTAAGGCCCGTTATAAACACCGTTAGGATAAGGGGGGTTAGGTTTATACCTACGTTCAACGTACCGAGGCTAAGTACGTGGTCTGTCACCTTCATGTCCGGGAATGAGGAGTTAGTTAAGGTCTGGATAAATGAGAACGAACTAGATAGGTTAAGGTCAGTTATTAATAAGATATGTAGGGAGAGACTGTTATGCATAAATATTGAAAATGCCCTGTTAAGCTAATGATAAAGTCCATAGTGGCAAAACCCGTTGACAGAGTCGAGTTAGAGACAGGGTTTACCGCAATATGCCCTATCGATGGGAGCGTAGATAATTATTCGCTGAGGATAATGTACAGACCTCGGTGCAGTAGTGATGAGTGCACCTATGTTGAGCTGTCTAGCCTCAGGGAATTTCTCGATAGCTTCAGAAACAAAGCCGTATATCATGAAGACGTACTAAACGAAATAATGAACGAAATAATAGAGGCGGCAAATCCGTCAGAACTTACAATAATACTAATAAGCGAATATAAAGGCATAAAGTACGTCATTGAACGTAAACTCAATATGCCAGATTACTAACACGAATCTTAACCCTAATCCTCTCAAGGCTACCTGAGGCCCCCTCAATGAAGTTTGGTCTTCTCAGGGAATTCGCATATATCATAGCCTTCTTAAGGCCCTCCCTATCTCTATTCTTTATGTACGGCCATAGGTCAACTGCGGGTTCCTTGTATAGGCAGGTCTTTAGTTTACCATCGCTCGTTAACCTCATTGTCGTGCATCCAGCACAGAATGTTGGGTTGTTGTAATTCTTCACAATCTCAACCCTCACGCCATCAACCTCGTACAACGGCCTATTGTGTAGGTCCTTCCTTGTACCTATTAGCTTACCGTGTTTATTTAACCAACTAATGATGTCGCTTAGATCATCATAGTACCTGGCGAAGATTGGGAAACCATCACCCATTGGCATTAACTCTATTAGCTGAAGTACGAAACCGTACTTAGCGGCGAACCTAATCATCATTGGTATCTCGTCTGTATTTAAGCCCCTGAGAACAACCATGTTAAGTTTTATCTGCTTAAAGCCTAGATTGCTCACATAGTCAATGTTGTCCAAGACCTTATCCAATGCGTCAACGCCCGTTATAAACCTGTACTTACCCCTATCGAGTGAGTGGAGGGATATGTTCAACCTATTAAGTCCATGTTCAAGTAAATCCTTCGCGTAAACATCAAGGAGATAGCCGTTTGTGGTCATAGACAGGTCCTTGGGATTGACCTTGTTTATCTCATCAACGACCTTAACAATATCCCTGCGCAGTAGTGGCTCACCACCCGTTATCTTGAAATCATCAACACCAAGTTCCTTAGCGACTGATGCCGTGAAACCAATATCCTCAGCACTCAATTCCCTACCTAAGAACTTGCTTTGCCCCTCGAAGTGGCAGAATAAGCATTTGTAATTACATACGCTATTTACAACGATTCTAAGCTTTAGCCAGGGCCTACCGTAATTATCAACTAACATCTTTACTCATTAACTCGCAAATCCTTACGCCTTTATAAGTGGTGTGGGTAATCTAGTTTCACTGATTAGGTTCACGTTATATACTATGTAAGTTTAGGATCCTATCAATTTAATACGATTGTTTTTAATCGATAAACTTCGCGTTGTGTATTTTATCAAGTAGGTAATCGTGAAGGAACTTAAGCCCGTGTGTCGAGAGAGCCTCAATCTCGACCTTCTTCTTAGTCCTCAGGAATAACTCTATCTCCCTCTTCCAATGATCGCTCTGGAACCACGGGTACCTAAGGAGTTCCTGCGCCCTCTTTAAGTCCCTATCCGTGGCCTTTATAACGTACTCATCACTAATCTTATAACCACGTATATCCGTTGCCGTAACACCCACGAACTTAGCCTCTGGCGTTGCTAATCTATCGCTCTCATAACTCAGCTTTATCGAACCACTCTTGTACACGCTGTATATGTACCAACCATATGGATCCCCATCAGTCAATACGTAGATAGGGAGGTTGTACTCCTCATTTAACCTCCTCACGAACCTCCTCGTTGCCCTATCAGGCATTCCCTTCGCTGTTATTAACAAACAACTCTCCTTATTCCAAAAACCCTCCCTATTGAGTCTCTGGAATATTGCGTCCTTCTCTATAACCAGCACATAGTTTGCCTCGACCTTGACTATGTCCAGGTCATCGGGATTTGGCGGAAGGCTTAGCGCGGTGTCGCCAAGTTTTGTTGCATCTATCTCGAAGCCCTTGGACCTAACTATTATGGGTCCAACAACCTTTCCCTTAACATCGGCTGATAGTCCCATCTCCTCCCTAAGTATTCCCGTGGCTACCTCGATATCCTCAATAACGGCGTTGGACTCGGATTGCTCATCCCAGGTATTCTCCCTAATCACCTTATTTATTACATCAATCTTAAACTCCATTGTGTGCTTACCGTTGTAGTACAGATCCCTTATTGTTGGGTATACACCCTCCCTAATGGCTTGAACTATCAACTTGAACATCAACATTGTCTGCATGAACCTCTTCGACTCCTTCAGATCCAGAAACCTTCTCCTAACCTTCTCAGGACCTAGCACCAGCATCTTCTTCTTTGGGTCCCAAATTGTGTTGCTTAGGGTCCTAGCTGGTATCTCCAGTATCGGTTCCTCATTATTTAGCACCGCATTAGCCACAGAATTACCCCAATCCTCAAGTACCTTCAGCACCTCATCCCTGCTCTTAACCACGGCGATGGATGCTTATTAGGCAAAATAAGGCTTTTGGTTTCAAGACTTACGATAACCCTAAACTAAGGAGAGCAAACCACAGAAACAGCCTGCACAGATAACCTGTGTATAACGTAAGGTCATGCTTTAATAGCACAGCATTATGCGTAATGTGTATGACAAACGTTAAGGCACTCAGGGGTCGTGATTTCATAACCCTCATGGACTACACAACCGAGGAGGTTAAGTACCTCCTTGGGTTATCCAGGGATTTTAAATCGCGGTATTACCAGGGAGATAGGTATAGTGACGCCTTAAGGGGTAGGACGTTACTCATGATCTTTGAAAAACCGAGTACTAGGACGAGGGTTAGCCTCGATGTAGCCGCGACACAATTGGGTATGCATGTCATATATTCGAACCCACAAGAGCTTCAGCTTGGTCGTGGAGAGACCATAGCAGATACGGCTAGGGTTGTTGATAGGTTCGTAGACGCCATAGCAGCTAGGGTCTATAAGCATGAGTCATTGGTCGAGATGGCTAGGTATGCTGTAGCGCCTGTGATTAATGCCCTGAGTGACCAAGAGCACCCACTTCAAGCCCTTGCTGATGCACTAACTTTGTGGGAGGTTAAGGGTAGGCTTGATGGTTTAAGGGTGGCCTTTGTTGGCGATGGTGACAACAACATCGCCCACTCCCTCATGGTAATAGGCGCCAAACTCGGCTGGGAGGTTAGGATAATATCACCAAGGAAGTACTGGCCGACGAAGTTCATGGAATCCCTAACTGAGGATTTAAGAAGGACGGGTGCCAATATTATCATCAGCGATAATACGGAGGATGCTAGAGGAGTTGATGCGGTATACACCGATGTCTGGGTTAGCATGGGCATGGAGGCCGAGGCTGAGGAGAGGAGGAAGATATTCAGACCATACCAGGTTAATTCGGAGCTCATGAGGGTTGCAGGTCCACAAGCCATCTTCATGCATTGCCTACCTGCCCATAGGGGTGAGGAGGTTACGGATGACGTAATTGACGGACCCCAGAGCGTTGTGTGGGATCAGGCGGAGAATAGGCTTCATACATCAAAGGCGGTATTGATATCCCTACTTACATGAACTCAAAAATCACTAAAGCCACGGAATTAAATACGCTAAGGAAGTGTGTAAGCTTTATTAATA
>NZ_LCWN02000027.1:0-23446 GCF_002078205.2 Vulcanisaeta sp. EB80 | reverse complement strand
AGGGATATGGAATCATGGAATATCCAAACCTAATATGGATGATGGCTATTGTAATGCTCACCTTCTACTTCGTACTGTTTCACATAGGCTACTACACATCAAGGAAACTGGGATATAATTACGCGGATTCAACTGCAATAGGGTTTTCAGTGGCTGCCAGGGATTTCGAGGTAGCGATAGCCATTGCGGTAACGGCATTCGCAAAGTACGCGTTTGTACCCATTATTACAGCAATAGGCCCGTTACTAGAGATACCTTTAATGCTCCTCCTAGTCTGGGTTCAATTAACCAGGTATAGGAAGGAAGCGCTCGTGCTGGGAGTTTAGGTATTAAATATGGACAATTGATAACACACGGATTTGTTAGGAATTTAAAACTCGCCCCTTCCCTTACCTTGGGTGATGTTAGGGAGTACGGCTGAGTTTGTGATGATGTGGTCCTTCGCTGATTTTCAGTAAAGTTTTTATTCTATGCCTTTATTGCGTGGGTTGTATGGTGCTGCTTGACGTGTTGTCTAATGCGTTGGTTATGATTAAGAATGCGGAGGCTAGGGGCCATAGGGAGGTGATTATTTGGCCGTCTTCCAAGCTTGTTGGTAATGTTCTCAGGGTTATGCAGAGATACGGCTATGTGGGTGAGATTGAGTTTATTGAGGATGGTAGGGGTGGTAAGTTCAAGGTCCAGCTCCTCGGTAAGATAAATGATGTTGGTGCGATAAAGCCCAGGTTTAATGCTAAGGCTTCCGAGTTGCGTACATGGGAGGAGAAGTACTTACCGGCTAGGAATGTTGGTATCCTAATACTAAGCACGTCTAAGGGTGTCTTGTCCCACCTAGAGGCTAGGCAGCTCAATGTTGGTGGTGTTCTCATAGCGTACGTTTACTAATAGTAAATTTAAAAAGGTGTTAGTTGGGGTGGTTCTGCGATGTCCACGGAGACCAAGCCTGAGCAACCCACAGAGCAGGGAGGTCAGGGGCAGCAGGTTGCGCAGGAGTCGCAACAACCCGCTGGGCAGCAGGGTGCCGAGCAGGTTCAGCAGCAACAGCAGGCTGTTCAGGAGGTTAGACCAGCCGAGGCTAAACCTGTTGAGGCTAAGCTACCTAGGCCAAGGGTTTCGCTTAGTGGTAAGTTGAGGCGTTTGATGAGGATTAGGGTCTTGATGGAGAGGAGGGAGCCTAGGTGGATGAGGATGGATGAGTGGAGGTTCCTTAGGATTGCCCACAGGGAGAGTTGGCGTAGGCCTAAGGGCAATGATAATAAGATAAGGCTCGAGATTAAGGGTTACCCTAAGAGGGTTAAGGTTGGTTATGGAAAGCCCAGGCTGGTCAGGAACCTACACCCGACTGGGTTTAAGCTAGTGACTGTGCATAGGCCGGAGGATGTGGATAAGGTTGATCCAACGAAGGAGGCGATCGTAATAGGCAGGACCGTGGGTCTTAGGAAGAGGGTTGAGATTGTTAGGAAGGCTATTGAGAGGGGTGTCAGGGTCATTAACGTAACCAAGGACGTCATCGACGAATTGAGCAGGTCCCAGTAATTCACCGCCTTAACTTCTCACCAAACCAATCCACAACACTCCCCAACCTAACAACCCTATGGCTCGGCTGATTAACTATTTCGAAGCTTCTTCATTCTCATGCTAACATTACCTTCGGTAGTTTCTCTATTGTTTTCCTTGGTGTGTTGTTGGATCAAGTGCTTGTTGTGGTTGTAGTTGCTCTTCATGAGTATGGCGTGCATTGTTGGTGTTACTGTTTTGTGCCCATGTTCGTAGTGCCTTATAAATCTAGTTGTTAAAGTGATTGTTGGTGTGGGTTGGGGAAACCATGTAATAGCATGGTTGATGGCGTATCGAGGAGCCAATTGCCAACTATGGAGCTTCGTTTACAGTAAGTGCATGGAGGCAGAATTATGCAGTGAAGTAGCAAAAATGCTAATGAATGAACTTAGCAAACATAGGTGCCTCAATTATGCACCCAAGTGAGTGCATTGTTGCCTTGGCTGAGGGTGGGTTTAAAACCAACAACGGGCCGCCGAGAGTCGGCAAAGGCCCGATGACTAGCAAGGAGGACAAAAAGTCAAGCAACGAAGCCTCCCTGCCCAAACCCACCCAGGCAGGGAGGATAGAGCTCTGCCAAGAAGCAATCAAGGAGGCAATGAGGTGCCTAGGCAATGGTGACAAGGATTGCGTCACGAGACTCATCGAGGAGTTGGTAAAGGCAAACTGCTACAACGGTAATGCAGTTGGTAAGAAGGTTGCGGGTAAGGTTAAGGATGTGGTTCACGAGCTATGGCTTGCCAGCAGTGGCGATAATGAGTTTAAGTGCGAGTTACTAACGATACTTAGGGACCTCGGCATATCGAGGACTTGGGTTGGGGATGCGTTAGGCATGGGCAAAAATTTGAATAGGTGGATTGCCAAGTGCGGTATCAGGTGGGAGGGCAAGGTAACGAGAAACAATGTCGTTAAGGCTATCGAGAGCTTGCTGAGGAGGTTGGGTTGGGATGAGATTAGGATGTGTGAGACATTGCTAAAGTACATCGGTGTTGATGCTGAGGTGCTCAGGAGGTATGGGATAGAGCCTTGTGATTGGGTTCATGTGGAATTTGACGAAGTCTACTTCATGGGTATAGCGTTAAGCGACCTGCATGTTGATTTTGTCGAATTCGACAAGTATAAATACATAAAGGCGTCATTAGACACCACCAACACAATTAGCGCAGTGCTTTTCCTGCTGCTTCTACAACCCATACAAAGACCGAGCATAAGTATAAAGTGGCACGACGGAGAAACAGGTCTCATACAGGTGGGATACTTCATCACCGTCAGGGCGGATAAGTGGGGGTGGGTGAATCGTGAGGAGTTGATTAAACGTATAAGGGCATTGAGACCGGAGGATGTGCCGAGGCTGATCGCCGGAGCAGTGGATGGGGACGGTTCAATCAGATACGAGTTTAACGCATCCAGGCCACTCATAGAAATCTCGGCATGCAAAGCATGTGAGAAGAGGGTTTTTCTTGATGCCTTACAGGAGGCATTGGGAAAACTAGGGATAAAGAGCCATATGTATGAGGACGAGGTAAGCAATGGTGCTAGGTTAAAGGTTTACGGAGAAGATGCAACCAAGTTGCTTAGGCTTATTATGCCGTATTTGCGCCACCCGCTTAAACGCCTAAGGGCTAAGTTGATTTTAATGCTTTACGACGGCAAGATAGATTACGATACTTTTGATGAACTTTATAATCAAACGAAATACGGAGACAGCAACAATGACCCAAAAAGGTTCCATGGACTCGAGGCGCTTGCCCAAGCGGCCCCACAAACCCACACCCACGGGGAATAAAACCCAAAATATGAATATAAAACAATGTCGTGGAGCCCTGGCGGAGATTTGAACCCGAGTCTCTTGTGGAGATAAGCCGCTAGCTGTGTTGGCTAGGTCTTTGGCTTGACCTTGGTAATGCTTATTCTATATCTAAGGTCACCGGATTCCCTAACTAGCATTAATTATATTCAGAGTCAGCTTTAAGGTCTAGGAAACCGGCGGTTGCTGGGTTATTCCTACTGTTGGCGAGGCCGTTTAGGGTACATGATCACGTGAACTTGCTCGGTGAGGACGGCGTTATGAACGATGTGGTGACATTATTTTATTTACTGAGGTTATTAAAGGTGATGGTAGTAAGGTTTTGATACCAAACAATTCAATAATTGGTAATAAGATCTACATATTGCCTAAGCAGCAACCACAGCAGCAACAACAAAAATGACGTAAAATGTAGTACAATAATTCTCCCTTAAAATTAGGTAAAAACTATGTTTTTAAGGTCTTAAGCGCTCCAATCTTGTGTCGTTACAGAGTCATGTACAGATAGGTATTGTTGGGAAGCCTAATGTGGGTAAGTCCACATTCTTTGCTGCGGCAACAATGATCGATGTTAAGATAGCCCCTTACCCCTTCACAACCATAGAGCCTAATGTCGGTATTGGTTATGTCAGGATTCCCTGCGTATGTAGGGATCTCGGTGTTAGGGATAATCCCAGGAACTCCATCTGTATAGAGGGTAATAGGTTCATACCTGTGGAGTTGATTGATGTGGCTGGTTTAGTACCTGGTGCGTGGCAGGGTAGGGGTTTGGGCAACCAATTCCTTGACCACCTAAGGAGGGCTCCCGTGCTTATCCACGTTGTTGATATGGCCGGTGCGACGGATGAGGAGGGTAGGTTAATCAAGCCTGGTTCCCACGATCCATTAACCGATATAGAGTTTCTTACTAATGAGGTTGTCATGTGGATGGTTCAGATGTTGACTAAGGATTGGGATAAGCTCGTTAGGCTTGTTGACTACGCAAAGAAGCCTCTCCTCGACACACTGTACGATAGGTTTAGTGGACTCGGTATAACGCAGGCGCAGATAAACGATGCACTGGTCAAGCTAGACCTCGACAAGAAGCCCCTCGGTAAGTGGGGCAGTGATGACATCAAGGGATTCGTATCAATGCTTAGGGAGTTAAGTAAGCCCATGGTGATTGCTGCTAATAAGATGGATATACCTGAGGCTGAGGATAATTATAAGAGGGTTGTTAAGGAGGTCGGTAATAGGTACAAAATAATCCCAACGAGTGCTGATTACGAACTAGCCCTAAGGAGGGCGTCAAAGGCCAACCTGGTTAAGTACATACCTGGAGATGACGATTTCGAAATAATCTCTAGCAACTTATCGAAGGCTCAGAAGGACGCACTCGAGAAGATTAAGGATTTCATGCATAGGTGGGGTGGTACTGGTATCATGAAGGCATTAAATACGGCGGTATTCGACGTGTTAGGCATGATCGCCGTCTACCCAGTGGCTGATGA
This sequence comes from Vulcanisaeta sp. EB80, assembly GCF_002078205.2. Classification (NCBI taxonomy): domain Archaea; kingdom Thermoproteati; phylum Thermoproteota; class Thermoprotei; order Thermoproteales; family Thermoproteaceae; genus Vulcanisaeta; species Vulcanisaeta sp. EB80. The sequence continues at coordinate 18,592 of NZ_LCWN02000027.1, read as the reverse complement.
GAGGAGGTTTACTGATACGGAAGGCAACGTGTTACCCGACGTATTACTGCTCCCGAAGGACGCAACCGTGCTCGACCTAGCTAGAGCAATACATAGCGAGATTGCTGAGAAGGCTGTTACGGGTGTTGATGCCATTAGTGGTAGGAGGCTTGGTGTTAATTCTAGGCTTTGGCATAGGGCTGTTGTTAGGATATACGTGTCCAGGTAATGGTTTCACATGCGGCTGAGCCTTGGTATGCCGAGGATATCCATGGCATTGCCAAGCACAGTCTTGACGGCACTAACAATGTTCAACCTAAACTCCCTAATACCAGGTTCTGAATTAAGTACGGGGTACTTCTCATAATAACTATTGAATAGTAGCGACAATTTATTGATATAGTCAATTATGTACTCAAGCCTCAGGTCCTGGGCTGACCTGGCGATTACCTCAGGGTACTCACCAAGCATCAGTATTAGCTCCTTCTCCTCATTCGCTATGTTACTCGGTATCTGATTTAGTGCTGGAACACTTCCCGCCTTTTCAAGTATGCTGTTAGCCCTCACGTATGTGTACTGTATGAAGGGACCACTATTCTGCTTTAGGTTCAGGACCTTATCCCACGAGAAGGTTAGGGGCTTGTTCGGGTTTACTGAGAGGAATGAATACCTAATAGCACCGACAGCCACAGCCTCAGCCACCCTATCAGCCTCGTCTTGCCCAAACCTACCCTTAACAATATCCATAACCCTGGACTTAGCCTCATTTAGTAATTCATCGAGAGTTACGTAGACCCCCTTCCTACCGCTCATCTTCATACCAGCCAGATTAACCATCTCGTATGAGCAATGGATGATTTTCCTAGCCAACTCCTGATACCCCATAGCATATAGCGCCAACCTAAGCTGGGCCTGTGGATGCGCTTGCTCCGAACCTATCACCCTTATTAGGGCATCGAACTTATAGTTGTCCCAGTACCACAGTGCGTAGGCTATGTCCCTGGTTAGGTAGAGGCTTGTACCATCGCTCCTAATTAATGTGGCCTTTGGTATGTACCTAGGTAGCTTAAGCTCATCCCAAAGTCTTAGGTCTTGGGCATACTTATCGGCTCTAAAGACCAGGGCTCCGTTGTCCCTCTCGATATATTGAGGAGCCTTCCTCAATAGTTCATTTATTACCCTGGATACACCACCATTATCGACAGCCACCTCGCTCTCAAAATCCCAGGAGTCAAATGATATGCCTAGCCTATCCAGGGTTTCCCTAAATCCCCTAAGTACGAGGTCCACAGCCTCCCTAATGACCTTTCTAACGTACTCATCGCCCTCCTCGTAAGCCCTTGACCACTGCTTAACCATTGACGGCAGGTCCTCAAACTTACCCAAGCCCTTAACGAGATTTTCCGTAAGCTCCTTATCCCTCTCCAGGAAGTTATTAATGACCGAGACCCACTCATCCCTCTCCCCTATCAATTTATTCGCCTCATCATACCTACCCTCACCACTCAATTGCTCAATTTGCTTACTCAATCTCTTAATCTCACTCACGGCATAGGTTATTGAGTATATAATACCGATTACATCATCGGGCTTCGCCCCTCTCTTAACCCTACTAAGTACCAGGTCCCTGATCACGTGGTAGCCAATACCGACGTACGGCATTTGATCACCGCAATCATTAACGTAGAAGTGAACCCTAACTGAGGAACCACAAAAACGTAACAACCTAGCCAACGAGTCACCAAGCACGGCATTCCTACCATGACCAATGTGCATAGGCTTAGCTGGGTTCGCACTCGTGTGCTCTATGATGTAGTTAGCCCTGACGCACCTATCACTTATGCCATACCTATCGCCAAGCCCATTCACAGCCCTCAACACAATACCTGCATACTCATTGATATTAATATCAATATTTAAGTAACCATTGACAAGAACAACACCACCTATCAACCTGGGCCTGGGCACCCTGTTGATTATATCCCCAAGGTTGGCATACTCCCTAACCAGACTATGTACGGGTATTGCCAGGTAGCCGTAGTGGGAAGGCGCCCTAATAACATTATTTATATAATTAGTGATGTCCCTACCCAACTCCCCACTAAGGAGCTCGAGGAACCTACGAACATCTCCAATCAACTCACCATACGGATTACTCATTACTAAACACAGAGGTAACCCCAAATTAAAATGCTTTTATTATTCCTATTCCCAACCATCAAATAATAACGCGTTGCGTAAAACCACTTGTCGGTTCGTACTCGCCCTGGGAGTTCCCTCTATTGGCCTCGTTACTTACTGGGTTTATCTTAGTCGGTATTGATACGTATCCCAAGCAGCTAGTTAGTATAAAGTTAGCATTGTCGATTTATGTTGGTGCTGTTGTTAGTTCGTTCCTCCTGACTTTATTGCTCGGTATTATTTATAGACCCATCATTAGATGGTTGAGTGGGAGCCTTAGTAATGACGCCATCTTTAACCTTTCTATGATGAATGCGTCAATATTTACAATAGGTTCTATCATAAGCCTTATATTTTGTTCTTACAGTTAAAGTCATTATCTATTGTTTCCTCCAAATATTATGGCTATGATTCTCTCTTTCTTTTTCTCATTATTGGTTGCTTGGTTTGTGTTGTGTAATATTGAACGTGCGTTACTTATTGCTGTGGTGCTTACATTAATATTCGTGGCCCTAAACTACCTTTATTACGTGGCAGTCTATGTAGTAATGCACCTTTATGGGGTGGTACATATTGGTGCTGCGCAATAGGGGATATTATCATTACGTTAAATAATGCGGCTATTATGTGGATTGGCATTATAACTGGGATCCTAGTTGGCAATGCGATATCTCGTACATATCTATGTTAATTGTTGTGTTATGGGTGAGTGCCTGCGCTGAGTTTGTTAAAGGTTTATATAGGTGGGCGTTAGCCCATATTTTTTCGTGAGTTCGCGGAGGAGGGGTAAGGGTGAGGAGCGCTTTAGGAGGATTCTTGAACATGAGTACATGCCTAAGGTGGAGATCGTGCCTAAGGAGGAGGTTAGGGAGATTCTTAAGCAATTGAATGCTAAGGTTTTTCAACTACCCTGGATAAGGGCTAGTGACCCACTGGCTAGGGCAATAGGGGCTAGGCCGGGTAATGTCATCAGGATAATTAGGAAGTCTGATACATCCGGTGAGTTTGTCACCTACAGGTTTGTCGTGCCTGGTTGAGTGAACAAAATAATTTAAATAGGTTCTTCCCTAGGTTATGGCGAAGCATGAATACTAAATTTATGAAAAAATATTCTGGAAAGGATTTAAATAGTGATTTGAACATGGGGTGGTAAACGATGTCCATGGAGCATCCTAACGCTGAACATGATAAGGCATTGGACTCCGTGCAAATACCAATACTCAGGTCCAAGAGGGCGCGGGGCGAATTTCCCACGTCCGACGATAGGTGGGCCCTAGTTGAGGCGTTCATTAGGGAGGGTGGTCTCGTGAAGCACCAACTCGACTCATTCAATGACTTTGTGGAGAAGAGGTTGCAGGAAATAATTAATGAAAATAGTGTAATTGAGACCGAAAATAAGGGACTCTACATAAGGCTTGATAAGATAGAGGTTGGTAAGCCAAGGGTTAGGGAGGCTGACGCCAGCGAGCACCTGCTTTACCCGATGGAGGCTAGGTTGAGGAACCTAACATACGCAGCACCGCTTTATCTAACGATGGCCCTATACGTCAATGATGAGGAGGTTGATAGGCAGAGGGTCTATATTGGGGATTTACCAATAATGGTTCGTTCAAGGTACTGCAACCTATACGGGCTTAAGCGGCAGGAATTAATCAGTAAGCTTGAGGATCCCGAGGACCCAGGCGGTTACTTCATAATAAATGGTAGTGAAAGGGTTATCGTATCGCAGGAGGATTTGGCGCCCAATAAGCCATTCTATGATAAGGGCGATAAGGCAAGCATAACGCATACTGCCAAGGTTATCTCAATCGGCGCTGGTTTTAAGACTACGGTGACCGTAGAAAGGCATAAGGATGGCATAATATACGTCATATTCCCAGTCGTAGCCACCAGGATACCATTCCCAATAATAATGAGGGCGCTCGGCCTAGAGACTGACGAGGACATAGTCCTTGCTGTGAGCGATGACCCAGACATACAGAATGAGTTACTGCCATCACTACAATTCTCAATACAAATAGCGAGCACTGTTGATGATGCGCTTGATTTCATAGGTAGTAAGGTGGCCATTGGGCAACCTAGGGAGGTTAGGATTGAGAGGGCTAGGCAAACCCTTGATAAATACTTCCTACCCCACCTTGGCACCACTGAGGATGCCAGGTTGAAGAAGGCGTTGATGGTTGGGCAGATGGTGAAAGGCGTCATAGAGATGTACCTAGGTCGTAGGGAACCTGATGATAAGGATCATACTGCGAATAAGAGGGTTAGGCTCGTTGGCGATTTAATGGCTCAGTTGTTCAGGGCTGTGTTTAGGCAAGTGATTCAGGACGTGAGGCAACAGCTTGAGAAGCATTACTCAAGGGGTAAAGTGCCGAGCCTGGTCACGTTGGTTAGGGCTGACATAATAACCGAGAGGATAAGGCATGCATTAGCCACAGGCAATTGGATAGGTGGTAGGACCGGGGTTTCGCAGATGCTCGATAGGACAAACCTATTATCAACGCTAAGCCACCTAAGGAGGGTTGTTTCAAACCTAAGTAGGGCACAGCCGCACTTCGAGGCAAGGGACCTACACCCAACCCAGTGGGGTAGGTTATGCGCGATCGAGACTCCCGAGGGCCAGAATTGTGGTTTGGTTAAGAATTTAGCCCTCCTATCGACAATAACGGTGGGTGTTGATGAGAATGAGGTGGAGAAGTTGCTTTATGACTTGGGTGTTGTGCCAATACTAACCGCTAGGAAGGAGGGTATTAAGGGTACCGAGGTCTACCTAAACGGTAGATTGGTTGGAATACATACGGAGCCTGATAAGTTGGTGACAACGATAAGGGATTTGAGGAGGAGGGGGCAGATAAGTCATGAGATTAATGTTGCGAGAATACGCCGCGGGGCGCTTGATGAGGTTAGGGTGAACTGTGACGGTGGTAGGCTCAGGAGGCCTGTCCTAATAATCGAGAATGGCGAGCTTAAGCTTAAGCCTGAGCACATTAAGAAGTTGAGCAGTGGTGAGTGGTCTTGGTCGGACTTGATCAGTAATGGCATTGTGGAGTATCTAGATGGTGATGAGGAGGAGAATGCGTTGGTCGCTATAAACCCTGAGGAGGACATGAGTAAGTACACGCACATGGAGATAATACCATCAGTGATGATCGGTGCTGTGGCATCAATAATACCGTATGCAGAGCATAACCAATCACCAAGGAATATTTACGAGGCTGCAATGGCAAAGCAAAGCCTCGGGTTCCCAGCCGCTAATTATAGATTTAGGATGGATAGTAGAGGGCATCTGTTGATCTATCCTGAGAGACCATTAGTGATAACTAGGGGTATGGAACTAAACGGATATCTAAGAAGACCAGCTGGTCAAAATGCGATTGTTGCGCTATTGACGTACACAGGCTACAATATGGAGGATGCGGTCATACTGAATAAATCAGCGATAGAGAGGGGCATGTACAGAAGCGTGTTCTATAGGACCTATGAGACGGAGCAGATGAGGTATCCGGGTGGTGAGGAGGATAGGATAGAGATACCATCGGCGGAGGTTAGGGGTTACAAGGGTCCAGAGTCGTACGCCCACCTTGATGAGGATGGCATAGTATCACCGGAGGTTTTTGTGTCCGGTGGTGAGGTTCTAATTGGTAAGACCTCGCCGCCGAGGTTCTATGGTGTATACACAGAGACGGTGGTATCCAGTGCTAGGAGGGATTCATCAATAACGGTTAGGCGTGGTGAGAAGGGTATCGTTGATAACGTGGTCATAACCGAGACTAACGAGGGGTATAAGCTTGTTAAGGTTAAGGTTAGGGAGTTGAGGATACCCGAACTTGGTGATAAGTTTGCGAGTAGGCATGGGCAGAAGGGTGTGATGGGTATGATGATTCCCATGGTAGACATGCCATTCACAGAGGATGGTATTACACCCGACATAATCGTAAATCCACACGCATTACCCAGTAGAATGACGGTTGGGCAATTGCTTGAGTCAATGGCTGGTAAGGTGGCTGCCCTTAGAGGCGTTATGATCGATGCCACACCATTCGAGGGAGTTAACGAGGAGGAGCTTAGGGACTTACTAATACGGTCAGGCTTTAGGTGGGATGGTAAGGAGGTGATGTATAGCGGATTGACGGGTAGGAAGCTTGAGGCAGACGTATTCATTGGAGTTGTTTATTACCAGAAGCTTCACCACATGGTTGCTGATAAGATACACGCCAGGGCTAGGGGTCCAGTGCAGATACTGACTAGGCAACCAACCGAGGGTAGGTCTAGGGAGGGTGGTCTTAGGCTTGGTGAGATGGAGAGGGACGTCTTGATAGCCCATGGCGCGGCTGCATTACTTAGGGAGAGGCTTGTGGAGTCGAGCGATAAGTACACCATGTATGTGTGCGAGGATTGCGGTATGATAGCCTGGTATGATACGAATAAGGGTAAGCCTGTATGCCCAATACATGGTGATAAGGGTAGGATTGCCAGGGTTACAGTGCCCTACGCATTCAAGTTATTGCTTCAGGAGTTAATGAGTCTCGGCATATACCCAAGAATTGAGTTGGGTGATTTAATTGAGGAGAGGAGGGCTTGATAAGGTTTTTATGTCGGTTGGTAGGAGGTGATGGGTAATGGCCCAGACCGAGAGGGTAGCGATTCGGGAGGAGGAGATATCGCTCAAGGCTATCAAGTCCATTAGGTTTGCGTTACTCTCACCTGACGTGATAAGGTCAATGTCCGTGATGGAAATAACCACATCGGAAACCTACGACGAGGCTGGCAGACCAATGGTTGGCGGCTTAATGGATAGGAGGCTCGGCGTTGTTGAGCCAGGTTCTAGGTGTGAGACCTGCGGTAATCCACCCGATAGATGCCCTGGTCACTTTGGCAGGATTGAATTGGCGAGACCCGTCATTCATGTTGAGTACGTCAGGTACATACACGAACTACTAAGGGCTACCTGCAGGGAGTGCGGCAGGGTATTATTAACGGATGAGGAGATTGAGAAGTACCGGAAGAGACTTGAGAGGTTGAGGGTTAGGTGGAAATTACTTGCCGATAGGCTCATTGAGAGGATTAGGAAGAGGGCTATGGAGAGGACAACATGCCCGCACTGCGGTGCTAAGCAGTATAAGGTTAGGTTTGAGAGACCGTATGCCTTTTATGAAGAGAAGGAGAATGGGGTTTTGGAGAAGCTGGATCCAATAAAGATTAGGGAGAGACTCGAAAAGATACCAGATGGTGATCTTGAGCTACTAGGTTGGGATTCGAAGGTTGCAAGGCCTGAATGGGCTGTCCTCACCGTACTACCTGTACCACCACCCCAGGTTAGGCCATCAATACAGTTGGAGACTGGGCAGAGGAGTGAGGATGACTTAACGCACAAGCTTGTCGATATTGTTAGGGTTAATGAGAAGTTGAGGACGGCGATAGAGTCGGGTGCGCCGAGCAGTGTTGTTGACCAGCTATGGGACTTGCTGCAGTATCATGTTGCCACGTACTTCAATAACGAACTACCCAACCTACCACCGGTTAAGCATAGAAGCGGTAGACCACTGAAGACGTTGGCCCAAAGACTTAAGGGTAAGGAGGGTAGGTTTAGGGGTAGTTTGTCAGGTAAGAGGGTTGACTTCTCGGCGAGAACTGTCATAAGTCCGGACCCGAACCTCAGCATAAATGAGGTTGGTGTACCCATGGATGTGGCTAGGATATTAACTGTGCCAATGCAGGTAACGGAGTGGAACATGGACTTAGCGAGGCAGCTTGTCCTTAATGGCCCTGAGGTATGGCCTGGCGCTAATTACGTTGTTTACCCAGACGGTAGGAGGGTTGATCTCAGGTACTTTAGGGATAGGCGTGAATTGGCGAACAAACTGGCGCCAGGCTTCATTGTGGAGAGGCACCTAATGAATGGCGACATAGTACTATTCAACAGGCAACCAAGCCTCCACAGGATGTCAATAATGGGGCACCTAGTTAGGGTGTTACCTGGCAGGACATTTAGGCTACATCTCGCAGTCTGTCCGCCCTACAATGCCGATTTCGATGGCGATGAGATGAACCTACATGTTCCACAGAATGAGGAGGCGAGGGCTGAGACTAGGACATTAATGATTGTCCAAAACCACATAATAACACCGAGATATGGTGGGCCAATCATAGGCGCCAGGCAGGATTACATAACAGGTGGTTACCTACTCACTAGGAAGGACACCTTCGTAAATAAGGAATTACTCATGTACCTACTGGCTGCGGCTAATTATGATGGGGAGATTGAGGAGCCGGCCATAATGCATCCAAGGGAGCTCTGGACGGGCAAGCAGGTAATATCAATGCTCCTACCCAAGGACCTCAACTGGGTGCAACCGACAGCAATAAAGGAGAGTTGTAAGGATCCATACAACTGCTACACCGATGAGTATATAATAATCGTTAATGGCTACATGGCAACCGGAGTTTTGGATAAGAAGTCAATAGGTGCTGAGCAGGTTGATTCTCTATGGCACGTTATTGTCAAGAGGTATGGTAACGACTACGCGAGGAAGTGGGTTGACTCGATACTAAGGGCATTACTCAGATTCCTAGATCTAAGGGGATTCACCATGGGTATTGATTCGCTGGAGATGCCTCTGGATAGTTATAACGAGCTCACAAAGCTCTATGAAGATAGTGAGAAGAAGGTTCTCGAATACATACAGAGGTTTAGGGAGGGTAGGCTCGAGGCCGAGCCTGGCTTAACCATTGAGGAGACGCTTGAGAACGACGTAACAATAGAGTTGAGTAGGGCTAGGGAGGCAGCTGCGCGTATTGTTGAGAAGTATATAAATAAGGACGGCGATGCGTACATAATGGCTAAGACAGGCGCCAGGGGTAGTATTGTCAATATAACCCAGATGGTCGCAATGCTCGGTCAACAAACGATTAGGGGCGAGAGGTTTAAGAGAGGATTTTATGGAAGGACAACGGCGCACTTCGAACCCGGCGACCTAGGACCAATGGCTAAGGGATTCGTTAGGAATAACTTCAAGACAGGATTAACGCCACTAGAGTTCTTCTTCCATGCGGCTGGCGGTAGGGATGGCCTTGTGGATACGGCAGTGAGAACTGCCCAGAGTGGTTACATGCAGAGGAGGTTGATTAATGCGTTACAGGATATATACGTTGCCTACGATGGTACGGTGAGGAACGCGTCTGGCTCAATAATACAGACGAGGTATGCGGAGGACGGTATTGATGTAAGCAAGAGCGATCATGGCAGGCTTAATATTGATGAGATACTAAGGAGAGCTGGATTGGGTGGGTGATGGATATGTCAGGCACGAACGTTGTTACTCAGGAGGAGTTGAATAATGTCTTAGTCCAGTTGGCCGGCATATTACCTAGGAGAATAATTGATGAGTTAAGGAATAAATTAGCAAATAAGCCGTTAAATAGGGAACAATTCGTGGAATTAATCAAGATTTTAGTGAATGAATATTATAAAATGCTTGTTGATCCAGGCGAAGCCATTGGCATAGTCACTGCGCAATCTGTTGGTGAGCCAAGTACGCAAATGATACTTAGGTCATTCCACTTCGCAGGCCTTAGGGAGTTCTCGATGGCTCTTGGTTTGCCTAGAATGATAGAGCTTGTTGATGCGAGGAGGAAGCCTTCTGTTCCCATGATGACGATATACCTAGATGAGGAACATAGGAATGATCCAAACAAGGCCCAGGAGGTTGCCTACAGGATTCAACTAACAACAATAGAGAATGTGACAAGGAGCGTTGAGATTGACTACATAAATTCGCAGATAACAATAGAGATTGATGAGGATGAATTGAGACAGAGGGGGTTGAGTATGGATGATGTTAGGAAGGTTGTGGAGAGGATTAAGGGTAAGGGTGCCCAGGTGGAGTTTGAAGGTAATGTTATTAGAATCACGTTGGAAAACGCCGACATTATTAAGCTGAGGAGGGTTAGGGATAAGATAATGCAGACAAGGTTGGCTGGTATTAAGAATGTTAAGAAGACACTCGTTAGGTACAAGGATGGTGAGTGGATCATAGAGACCGAGGGCACAAACTTAGAAGCCGTACTCACATTAGACGGTGTTGATTATAGGAGGACTATATCCAACGATATTCACGAGGTTGCCGAGGTACTCGGAATCGAGGCTGCTAGGACTGTCATTATGAGGGAGTTGAAGAAGGTCCTCGACCAACAGGGTTTGGACACAGATATAAGGCACTTGATGCTTATCTCCGATGTAATGACCTGGACAGGTAGGGTTAGGCAGGTTGGTAGGCATGGTGTTGTTGGTGAGAAGGAGAGTCCATTGGCTAGGGCTGCCTTTGAGGTTACTGTTAAGAATCTTGTGGAGGCATCAATAAGGGGTGAGAACGAGCAATTTAGGGGTGTCGTCGAGAGTGTCCTTGCTGGTAAGTATATACCGATTGGTACTGGTATAGTTCAATTACTAATGGAATTCGAATAACATAATATTAAGGCGCCACGTTAGCAATAGGTTTAAATAGTGTTTCTTCAGGGCTGTCTTGAATGATTGATATCTCACGAGAACTCCAGGTCGCACTAAGCACAGGTAAGGTAATACTTGGTTATAGGGAATCGATAAAGGCTGTGATGGATGGCTCAGCAAAACTTGTAATACTAGCATCAAATGCGCCTGTGGAGGTAGCGAACAATGTGCAGTACTACGCTAAAATAACTAATATACCCATCTACGTGTTCCAAGGATCAAGCTGGGATCTGGGCGCAGCCGTTAGGAAGCCGTTCAAAATATCAACGATAGCCATAATCGATCCAGGAGAAAGCAATATATTAGCTCTTGCCAGTCAACGTGGAGGGTGATAATAATGCCCAGCATTAGGTTAACAGAGGAGGAGATTCGGTATGTGGCATTGTTTGAGAAGATAACTGGCATAACGCCTAGGGATACTGTAATTGATGATCAATACAACAGGATAATCTTCATAGTCGATAAAAACTTCGCGCCACTCGCAGTCGGTAAGAATGGAATAAACATCAGGAAATTAAAGGAATTAACGGGTAAGGATGTGGAGGTTGTTGAGTATGGCGAAACGCCCGAGGAATTGATTAAAAACAGCCTATACCCAGCCAGGGTAATATCCGTCAAGATAACAAAGCTTCCAAACAACGGTAGTGTCGCAGTAGCTACGGTTCATAGCGAGGACAAGGCAATAGCAATTGGAAAGCAGGGTAAAAACATAAACAGGGCAAAATTACTTGCAAAGCGGTACTTCGATATTGATAGAATAAGGATAGTGTCGCCGGAGCAGGGGCAATAACGTGAGGAAAAAGTAAATAAGCCCTTAAATCAACGTGAAGCACAATGCCAGGTAAAAAATCGCCGCTAGGAATGTTCGCTGCAAGAGGATTGAAGGAGAAGAGGAGGAGGTTTAGGTGGAGCGACACATACTACAAGAGAAGAGCCCTGGGCATAGCCAAGAAGTTTGACCCACTGGAGGGAGCACCAATGGCTAGAGGCATAGTACTGGAGAAGGTAGGTGTGGAGGCAAGAAAACCAAACGCAGCCGTGCGGAAATGCGTCACGCCGGACACGCGGATTAACCTAACGCCCAGGGTGGCGACTAGCATCGTAAGTCTTGATGGGCGTTGGCGTGACGTAACAATAATACATCTTAACAGAGATAATAAGGCCATTGAGGAGACGAGACTGGTTGATTTCTTCTACATAGAGCCTGAGGAGTTTAAGGAGGATGGGGTTTACGAGTTGAGGACCATCTATGGTAGGAGACTGATAGCCAGTGGGGATCACCCAATATACACTGGCAGGGGTGTGATTCCGCTTAAGGATGTTAGGCCTGGCGATTACGTTGCCGTGTACCCCAGGGAGCCTATCGACGCCGCAGCCCCTAACGATGATAGGGTCGTACTGACTGAGGAGGACATTAGGAGGGCTGCACCGCCGAATTCGAAGGTTGATGAAATATTAAGTAAGCTCAGGGGGCTTGGCCTACTTCCACTTAAGTATAATAATAGGAATATCTATAGGATTGCCAGGCTTGTCGGGCATCTGTTTGGTGATGGGTCGTTAAGCTACGTTAGAGGTGGTAATGGGTATGAGGGTAGGATAGCCTTTAGTGGGGACCTTGAGGACCTCGAGGAAATAACCCAGGATTTGGCTGAGCTTGGGTTTAGGGTCTCAAGGGTTAACGAGTATTATAGGGAGAGCACGGTTACCTGGAGCAATGGGTTGACCCAGGTGATTAGGGGTAGGTCCTACGTTGTCTTTGTGAATTCCATAGCACTATTCACATTCTTTAAGGCGTTGGGTGTACCCGTTGGTGATAAGGCTGTCCAGGGCTTTAGAGTGCCGAGGTGGATCATGGAGGCGCCGCTGGATGTTAAGGCCGAGTTCCTAGCCACATACTTCGGTAGTGAGTTGGAGAGGCCTAGGGTTAGTAGGAATGGTAGGACCTTCCAACCACCAACCCTCGTTATTCACAAGGCCGAGGACGTGGTTGAGCAGGGTGTCGAATTCCTAAGCGACATTAAGACATTACTCTCGGAGTTCGGTGTCGAGACCTCGGCAATATCTAGACGCCCCGGTGTGGTTAGGAAGGATGGTACCAGGACGGTTAGGCTTGGCATAAGCATACTTAGCAATACCGATAACTTGATGAGGTTCTTTGGTAAGATTGGTTATGCATACGATAGGGAGCGTGACTTCCTAGCCTTATTGGCTTACGAGTACCTGCGCAGGAAGGTTATTGATAGGCAGAGGTATGTTGAGGCCTATAGATTCACCAGAGAACTTGCCTCTAGTGGTTACGTTAGTGACGAAATAATTAGAATCGTTAGGAGTAGGTGGTTTGGCATTAGTAGGGCTACGGTGTATAAGTGGTTGAGGGGTATTGGGAATAGTAAGTATGTGGGTAGGACAGCTAGGTTGGCGCCATTCAATGAGTGGGTTAATGAGGCCACGCTGGGGCTTGGCAAGTCAGGGCTTGTATGGGATGTCGTTGCTGAGGTGAGGCCCGTGAACTGGAGTGATAGGTTGTGGGATGTCACGACAGAGAGTGAGCACCACAACTTCGTAGCCAATGGCTTCGTTACGGGCAATTGCGTGAGGGTCCAAATTACGAAGAATGGAAAGGTGGTTACAGCGTTCGTTCCGTGGGATGGTGGTTTGAATGTGATTAATGAGCATGATGAGGTTATTATTGAGAGGATTGGTGGGCCTGAGGGTAGGGCTTATGGCGACCTGCCCGGTGTTAGGTTTAGAGTTGTCATGGTTAATGGGGTTAGTTTAAAGGCTGTTTTGCTGGGTAAGAAGCAGAAACCCGTTAGGTAAAATAACTAGGTAAAAGCCCTGTTTTTGAAGTGAAAAAAAAAAAAAAACTACATTCATTATACTAAATACTAACTAATCTTCTTCCTCGTTACCCTGGGCATTTGTGCTGTTATTGCTTGTCTCTTCATGCTCATGCTCGCCTGCGGGTTTTATGGTTATTAGTGGCTTGTTAACAACATTGGGTGGACCGTGTGGGTTAGGCTTAACTGTGTAGTACACGGTTATTGACACGGTATAGTTACCAGGTGCCAGGTACACGATTGCCTCATCCCTGTGTAAATTAAGTGTTAGTGTTTGATTACCTATTGTGATGACTACTGTGAAGTTGCTGAAAACATCATCCATACCCTCGTGATGAAGTTGCACCTTGAAGTAGCCCGAGGAGTTAACGTATAATTGGGCGGTAGCGCTTGCGGTACCGCTTTCACCTGGCGTTAGGTTGCCTAGGTTTATGTATGCCGAGACCACGGTGTATGTTGGTGGTGGCGGTATTGCTAGGTGGTAGCTTATGTATGCCAAAACACCATTCATGTTTGCTGCCACAGCCATGCCACTAAGCCCAGCCGCGAAGGCTAGTACTACTAATAACCAGGTCTTCATATTATGAAGAGAAATTGATTGTAATTAATAAAAGTTGTGCGCGACATAGGTATTTAAAGTAAGCCGCCTCTTGGTAATGCAAGTGATGCGAAGGTTTCCGGCCTGAACATTGATGAAATCACCCCTTACTGATGATCACGTAATTTTAATACTCATTTAACTCGGTGGTTTTTAATGATGAGAGCCAGGATTGTTGAGCCGTGATATGAACACACCCTGCTGATCTAAGTCGTGAGTTTGAAGCTTGCGAGTACCTCGTTAAATACGTTATTAAACGCGTTAAACGCATCATCCGTGTATAGGCACACTATTATCCTCTTCAAACTCCTTAACCTAGGTGCCTCATTTTTGATGGCCTCAGCCATAATCCGGGCCGCTGTATCGTATGGGCAACCGAATATTCCCGTACTTATGGCTGGAAAAGCAATGCTGTTTAAGCCAAGCTCCTCAGCCTTCCTCAACGCGTTTATGACTGCTTCACCAAGCTTCTCAATAGGTTCGACGCCGCACCTAGGGCCTACCGCATGTATCACGTACTTAGCCTTAAGCCTGCCTGCGCTGGTCACCGCCACGCCGCCCACAGGTACAGGGCCGTACTTCCTAACCCACTCCCTGGATTCCTCCTGGATCACGTAACCACCCCTCCTAACAATTGCGCCGGCAACGCCGCCTCCATGCTCCAGGTACGAGTTTGCCGCATTAACTATGGCGTCTGCCTCAACCTCCGTTATATCGCCCTTCATCAGTTCCAGTTCAACACCGTTTGGGAACTTGAACCTGGCCATCACTCATTAATTAGGGTGGGTACCTTTAATGTATTAATTTACGTTTAATCAGCCAAAAAGTGGTACCCTGGTCCTCTTAGGTGGCTTGGGGACTGCTAACCACAGTGCACCTGATATGAATGCTAGAATCATCATTATTAACAATGCGTGCTCCAGGGCACCAACCTCACCATATATCGGCACGAAGTACTGGGCCAGCAGGCCCGTTATCAGTGAGCCAAGGACGTTACCGCCAGTCACGGCGCCATTCCAAACAATCGATGTAGCCCAACTAACCTGTTCCCTCGGGAATAAATCGCCGAGCACAGCCATTATTAGTGGGAAGTTGCTTAGTACAAACATTATTGCGAAAAACGCCACTACCAGATTGCCCGTGTATATGAATACTATGAAGAGTATTGCGAAGGCGAAGGTTGAGAGGGAAGCTATCAACCTCCTACCAACCCTGTCACTTAACCAGCCGAGGATTGGTTGCCCTATTATTGCTGAGGCCAATAGTATGGACAGGATTTCACCGTAACTCACGCCTAACTTTACCCCAAGCACCTTGTTAATGTATATGCCCAGGAACGTCTGTACACCCTGGCCGGCAGTGTTTCTGAGCAATGTTATTAGGAAGAGCAGGGCGATCAGCATTATTGAGGCTCTAAGGGCATTAGTACTTGATGGTGGGTCACCCTTACCACCCCTTCTTTCGTAGGTCGAGATATCGAATCTGTAGATACCGTACATGAAAACACCGACACCCACAACGCCTGTCATGAGAGCCAAAATCCATAGATTATACACAGCACTCACGGCACCTGCAAAAACAAGTATTGAACCAATTAGTGGATACAGCGTCCTACCTAGGCTCCCGAAGGCGCCATTTATGCCTAACGCCGCACCCGCACTTCCACCATATGTTGCTGAGAGTAGGGCACTACCTATTGGGTGGTAATACGCGGCACCAACACCGGCTAACACAACACCTACATACACGAGAAATAAGTCGTGCACCAGGAAGCCAATTGCGGAGAGCCCTATGGCGAATGCCCAAAGGAACATCCCGAGAGCCATGGCCCTCATATGCCCACCAAGCCACCTAATGCTCATGGGCACCAACGGGCTCGCCAACGCAGACACCGCCGCATATAATGCCGAGAGCAACCCAATAATTGCGTAGTTAACACCGACCTGATTGAGAACAGGCAGTATGATACCCGGTATCAACCACATATTACCATCATTTATGAAATGACCAATCGAGGTCAACCCAAGCACACTAGTTCTATAATTAATGGATCGTTGTTTGGTCATTATCGTTAGGGCATCCCTAACGCTTAAAAACCAATCTCGCGCAACCACTTTTGAATATGCGGGAAATCCATACACCTCCTTTAAGGGAAGTTCTGACGCCCCTACTGCCCGTCAAGTGAGAGTCGAGCCGATGGTGGGAACGATGATCCTTTTGGATGAGGGGGATCTTTGTCCCTTCCAAGATGAGAGATATCGGCTATACAAAATCGGCGCGTTTCAGTGGTTAATTGAAACTTTGCTTAGGGTTTTCCCTACTCTGAAGGGGATTAGCTCGCTAAAATTCTTCGTAAATGTCTATGAATTTCTTATACCAATTTTCATATTCACTATTTGTTACTACATGGAATTCGAATGGATCTCCTATGTTTAATTCTCTCTCGATAATAACCTCAATGTTTACCTTATCCCATATGCCTTTAGCCTTGTCAGTAATTATTAACACATCCACATCGCTGTCATCTCTATAATTACCCCTTGCAACAGAGCCGAAGAGTATTACTCTGCATTCCGGATCTACCTTCTTAACGCAGACCTCCTTAATCAACCTCACATAATGCCTAGCGTTATTGAGGAATTCTTTCCTCTCGTCCCACTTCCTCTTAAGATATTCCCAGCTCATTTAATATCGCCTCAACGACGCTTAATGCCTTTTCAACGGCCTCTTTATCATAATTGATAGGTAAATATCTTGAGGCAATATAAGCTTGTTTTAATAAATTTAAGGTAGGGATTTCTGCGTCTAAGATCTCTTTGAGTTTTTTGTTTCCCGTAAGCTCTATGATTCTCTTTAATAAGTCTACTACATCATGCGTTTTCGGGAAAGAACCCGTCAATTTAGAAATGTAGTATTTTAAACCTAGCTGTAATGCTTGCTCCAATGAGAATAATGACAGATTATATCTACCATCACGTAGTAGAAGTCTAGCGTAACTTAAGAAATCCAATGCATGATTTTTTAAGAACTCCATACTTATAAAAACCATATAGGACTTATAAATCATTTCCTACTTAAGGTATAAGTGTGTCCATAGTGCCATCATTGAGCTATAAATTATGCTACTAAGAGGAAGTTAGCTAGGCTTATCGTTAAGGAGATCCTTGAAACCAAGGGCGCCATAGTCCTAGAGGACCTATCTAAGAGGGCTCCGGAGCGCATGATCAAAAACATCAGAGACCACCAGCTTGGGTTTGAGGATTTACCTGCAGCAAAACGGTATGTAGAAATACGAGATGTTACGTTAGACTTTCCTCAACTTACTAACGTCAACGTTCAAATCTATGGTGCCTAACCTATTGCCTGTTTGATCGTAAATATACACACTCCTCTCATCCTCATCCCTAACCAACTTGTGCTTACCGCTACATATTGGGTACGTATCGCTAAGCCCGCACATGCATATCCACACAGATTCGCCGCTCGGTGTTTTATATTCATATGGCCCCTTTGCTGTGTGTAGTATTACCCTCACGGTACACGGTTATTAGTTACGTCTTTAAAAGAGTATAGCTCTAGTTTACTATTTAGTAACTTAATGAATACATGTTCATATTAATATTAATGCTAGTCGGAGGGCATTCCAGCCTTGATCAACATGAGATCTACTAGCAATCCACCATGTGCCTAAGGTCTGGTAGATCCTTGGGTGTTAGGTAGTTGAGTCTCATTGAGGCTACCCTATTACCTAGGTCGCATGCCTCCTCAGGATCTAGGCCCTTGATCGTGCCAGCTATGTAGGCGGCGTTGAATGTGTCGCCAGCCCCCACGGTGGTTATAATCCTGCTGGGTGTGTATGGTTTGCAGTGCCTGGTCTCGCCCTTATGTATTAGTATTGCCCCGTTGTCTCCTAGCTTAATTATAGCATTGATTCCAAGGCTAGCCAGGGAGTTAATGGTACTGGGTAATGAATCGCCAAAGAGCCTACCGGCCTCCTCCCTATTCATGAAGACGACATCAGCCTGCCTAACCATGGCCATTACTATGTCTAGGTTATCACGGGCTGGCCCAACGTCGAGGAATAGCTTCACTGGGTAATTCCTAATGAGACTCACTATCCTTAATAATTCCCTAGCGGCTTTACGCGAGATTGATGCATTAAACCCACTAACATAAACGGCATCTACGCCATTAAATACTTGCGCGTCTAGGTCGTCAATGCCGAGGTCCGCGTTGACCCCAACATAGCCTAGGAAGGCATGTCCTTCGCCACCAATTATATTATTGGATATGGTTGTGGGCCCGTTAATGCGTTTGAGGAGTTTTGTGTCAACACCTGCCCCCTCTAATTCCTTGATTAGTAAGTCACCGAATAAGTCATTACCAACCCTATCCACAACCGAAACCCTTAGGCCGAGCTTCCTGGCTATAATAGCGACATTGCAGGCGCCGCCTGGTGATACCGCCACCTCCCTGGCTATCGAGATG
>NZ_LCWN02000026.1:0-23694 GCF_002078205.2 Vulcanisaeta sp. EB80 | reverse complement strand
CGTCACCTTAATGAGCCTCTTCGTAGCTATGTACCATATGCCGAAAAATGCCTTGCGGGGTGGTTCGTAAACCTCAACCCCATCAACCTGGTAACAAACAACAGGGGCGCCGAGCAGCCTGAAGTACATTATGTCATGCACCTCACCAATTTGCCCACGCCTCTCCCCACAACTAGGGAGCTACATGTAACGATTAAGCCTCCAAGCAACCTCGTTTGTTTCATGCAAATTCCTCTCAGGCACAGGAACCACCGTACCCAAGCCTAATCTCGGCACTACCGAAGACCTCGCGGATTTTATCACAGACCTGCTTGGATAGCTTAACATATGTCTCAACCCACCTACCATCCCTACTGAAATCAATCGTCCTGGGTATGATTTGTAACACGTAAATATTCAGCTCATACCTATCAGTCAACGCATCGATTTCATACGCAAAGTATGCGCTTTGGCTTTGATTGATGATCTCCGCAATATCGATTATCCTCTTCACAAAGTTAATATCGAATGGATCCACAATCAGTAGCTCGATGATCTTTGACTTGGTAAACTTAACGTCGACAACGTGGTAGTTCTTCAGAATTGGTTGGACATCATACTCAATTAGCGTTAGGTGCCTGCGCCCCGCCACAATCCAGTTATTGTACTTAACCAAGTCGTTCGATTCATAACATTTAAATGCCGCCTTATCATCGAAGAGTATTGCACCAATCAGCTTTTTAGCCTCCTCCCCACCACATAACCTCCAAGCTCTTTTTACATGCCACGCCACTGTGAATATCCTCCCCGCCCCACCGGCCGTGGGTTTGCGGGGGAGCCATAGCATCACCTTAGGTATCTCTTTACGATCTCGACTACTTCGTCGACGCTTTTAGCATTCCTTACCTCACTCATTATTGGTTTGTTCATGTCTATCACTATTGCCTTACCCCTTGATACCTCAACCTCCTCAAAGCCTAGTGACGTCAATATGCCTCGCACCCACGAGCTTGAATAGACGTCTAAGCGTCCATTACCCCTGTTCCTTAAGCCGAGCAAGGCAGCCATCCTCCTATTATCAAGGTAGGCAACAGAACCCCTATAACTCCTCGAAACACGGTAAAGCAACTCAGCAACAAGCTCAACAACAGAGTCCTTACCACTAACACGATAGAGGGCATTACCCCATCTATCCAACCTCACCTCAAAGCCATCAGGTACCTTGATCACCTCACCACTAGGCATCACAACACTCCCACTCATCCCACCCTCGGACCCTAGCGGGGCGAGGCTAAGCCTCCCCCGCTCCGATTTTACACGGCCCCAGTCCCCAACCACGGGGTCCGGGCGTGGCGAAGACTGGGGCCTCAACCCATCCTTGAGTGACTCGCCCTTCATGGGAGATCCCCTATTTGGGTGGGAGTTCGTGGTTGGGATTACCCAACCACGGGGATCGGGATCACGGTCACAGAGGCACCCCTTCCCTGAGGCACCCCTCCTCCCCCGACCCCAAACCACCACCCAACCCAGATGAGGAAAAACAGGACGAGAATTGGGTTAGGATGGTTGGCGGGTCGAGAGAGGAGAGGCACCCCAAGGAAGGGGCGCCCCCCTCCCACCCACCCAAACAGGGGATCTCCCAGCCCCACCCGCTAGGGCCCGGAGGGAGAGGGGAGGTGGGGCAAACTCCTTTCCACATCCACACCTTATAACGCTTTTGTTCACATTCCTCCCTAGCCACTTGTTCAGCAACCCCTAGGGACAACTTACTCTTATCCTCTTTATCGAACCATTGATTAAACTTTTGTTTAATCAATTGAGTCATTAATTAGCCACTTGTTCTCCGTGGAATTTCAATCACTGGATGGCCTTTGTTTCCTTAAGCCTAGGAATGATTTGCTCTTGCTCACTTCCTCGGTTGTGGTTTTGAGTTTTGTTTTGTTTCTTGTTTCGTTTTGTTGCTTGAGCGGCTAAGCATTGCCCCTCATTGCCTTCCCCTCATCCCCTCAAACCCTCCCCTCCCTCCGCAGCCTCGGCCCATCTGGATCTCTTACTGAACCCAATGTGGCCTGGGCTACGGAAACCCCCACCAACCCCAATCCATCTGGATCTCTTACTGAACCCAATGGTCGGGCGGTGGGGACCCCCCGAGGGCGGGGCTTGGCTCAACACCAAAGCCCCTACTGCCCGGGGGAGCCCCGCTGGAATGCATCAATGAGTGGGGGGTTGGGAGAGGGGAGGTGGGTTTGAGGGACTTCAGGGAGAGACTCAGGGCATAAGCGGCTGAGCAATTTTGAGGGCTTGGGCAATTTGAGGAGCTTGGATATTTTGATTGCTTTTGAGCGTTTTATGACTGAAAGCATTTGTGCTCCTCGAGACTGTAGTCGATTGTGGGCAGTAGTGACGCTGCCTCTCGGCACAGCTCAGACTCTGCACATTTTTGGAACACGTGTTTCCACAACTCGCAGTTGCTGCCTTGATACGTAAGCAGCCATGCTATTACGTAGTTTCCCCAACCCACACCCACAGGTGTGAGTTGGGTTGTTGGCATTGAATCATCCCCAAGCCTCCGCCCCCGCGAACCAGGGGTGGTTCGCTTGGGGACTCATCGCCTCTCTACTATCTTAGCCACTGGCTTTAAAAAGCCCCTAAACGACTGAGCATCGTAACCAAAAGCCTTATAACCCGCCCCAACCACAGCCTGATTGGCACTGGGCCGGGGTGGGTCGGCCCGGGAGTCAACTCGCACGCGGCTCATCAAGGACAGCGCCAAGCTTGTTCATCAAACCCCCGGGCTTCATCCCCACCCACAGCCCAGCCCCACCCAAGCCGGGCTGGGGCGAGTCAACCCGGGGTTTCGCTGCTATGCATTGACGACCTCTATTTCGTAGTTCATTAACTCGCTCTCAATTAGCCTGAATCGCTTATCCACGAGGATTATTTCCGGCATTTGGCTTGGCCTTTCGGCAGTCCTAATGACTCTCCCAATGAGCTGGACAGTCTTCATGACTACGAAGTCCCTTTCCTCAATGCCTCTGCTCCTCAGCCTCTGCATCACGTTCGGTGGCAGAAGCGGCAATCCTAAAATGACTAGGCGGCTGAAGCAGTCCAGGTTAATGCCTTCATTATACTTACCGAAGCTCTTAAGGACAACAACCCCATCCTTATAATCGCAAGGAGTTTTGTTTTTCTCGACAAGCTCGTCCTCCCAGACAACTTCGTCACTCAACAACGCCTCCCTACTCAGTGTTGTGAACACTACTGTGCCACTCGTTAGGTACTTCTCGATATGTTTGGCAATCTCGCTCTTCCTCCTCTCGATGCTATCAAGCGTCAATGCGTACTTATCGTCAATCTTTACAGGTATTGACCAACCCCTCCTAACCACAATTGCGTTTTGCAATAGGCTTGGTGGCAATGTGGCTGACATAAACAGTGTAGGGACATTAGCGCCCATGCTCGGTATCTCCAACCCAACCAAGCTCTCCTCGGTCTCGTCATAGAACCAAATCTGTGCATTAAGCATTGCTAGCAAATCCTCAACTATCTGCCTCGCATCGTTGTCCTCACCCGCAGTATAAATGAGTGTGTCAACCAACTCCCTAAGGACTATCCTCAGGGATTCTGGGTTTCGGATAAGTCCCAGTGCCTCACCCTCCTCGAAGCCCAGTTTATCAACGAGCAAAAGCCTCAAAGCCCTCGCATCAACCCTATGTATCACCGGCAAAGCGGTGTTGTGTGCCTCATCGACAACAATGAGCCTAGGCTTCACAACCCTAACCAACTTACCTGCCCTACCGAAGTGGCTTATGACCAAGTCATAGCCGTAGAATCGCTCTAGGAAGCTTTGCAACTTGTATGGGCAGATGCCCATCTGCTCACCAACCTCTCTCAACCTGCCGAAGTCCATGTTGGCAAAAACTCCGAAGTCGTCAAGCTCACCAAGGCTGACAAGCCTGTTAAATCGGCAACTGTGGCATACGCCCCTAAGGAAGTCGATATTCGAGTAGCCATGCAAACAAAGCTTCTCCCTACCGGCGGTGGCAATAACCCTCATATTCAAATCAACCGCGTGCTGGTAAACATGCAACTCAGTTGCTAGGCGTGGCTCTAACCACAGTGTTGGTTTGGCCCTCAACTCCTCGATTGCGAATAAGGCAGTGACGGTCTTACCCCAACCAGTCGGTGCCTGCAACGCCGCGTATCCGCTGCGTCTTAGGGCATCAATGATTTTCACAACAACATCCTCCTGATCCTCCCTAAGCCTAAGCTCCATGGCTACCACCTAAGCAAAACAACAATCGCAATGAACAGTATGACCAATGTGGCGATTGGGTTTACGATGAAGCCTGCGATTATTGCGGCCAAGACACTCAAACCAGCAATTATTGGGGCCCACTTTCGCTTCCTCTGCCTAATGATGCCCCTCCTAATCAACACCCTGTAGAGGAGCTCCTCAAGGTGTTCTTCATCGAGGAGATTTCTCAACTTGCTCAGCGCTTCCTCGGTCTCGACCTCTGCCTTCAGTATCTCGTTTACTAGGTCGAGGACATCCCTTATGCTGCTGGACTGCTCATTAATCACACTTAGGACATGCATGAATCGCTTATCGAGCTCGCTAAGCAACTTGTTTTGCACCTCACCGACTATTCGCTTAATCGTCTCAGCATCAACACCATGCTTATTCAGTTCCTCCTCAACCTCAGCCCTAAACTCATCCAACTCCTCCCTAACGATACCATGCAGCCTAGCAAACTCCTGACCAGCAACAGCCCTAGCAATGGACTTAACCGTCTTCTCATCAACGTTGCTCCTGCCCAAGTACTCATCAACAAGCCTCTCGAAATCACGCCTCAACTCATCCCTAAGCCTATTGTAAATCTCAACAGCCCTCTCCTCAATCAACTCCTCAATATCTCGATACTCACGCCTACCCGCCCCACGGCCGGTGGATCAACCCCAAGGACTGCGCCTCGGCAAGCCCAAGGCGCTATACCTCAGGGTCTCATCACTTCCCAATAATAATTAGTTGACTTTAAAAGAGGGGTTACGACACGCTCAGGTACCGCAGTTTCGGGCTTTGAGGTAAATGATTGTTTAGTCAATCACGAATCAGCGATGCTTGGGCTCGTCATGAATCGGTGGAATGGCCTATCATCACCACACAATAAACAAACCCTTTGGATTAATAAGGTGCTGAAACCATCATTATTAGATGGCGATGTACACTAAAACGAGACCCGCTAATCTGGGCCAAAGCCTTTTAACCAAGCCTACTCTACACAATGCCTGGTGGTGCTATGCCGAGTGGTAGGGAGTGGTGGGTGGTTGGCTTGGGCATAATCTTCATAATCGTGGGCCTCAGGTTCTTGCCCGACGCATTCACATCAACAATCAATGCCATAGGCGTTGCACTCTGGATCGCGACGGGTGTGGGGATTATAGTGACTAGGAAATGGATCGCCAAGTACGTTAGGGGGTAATGCTGTTCATGAATTACGAAACTTAAAACCGGCATTGTTTCCTTGGTTTAGACGTGGTATAGGTATAACTTCGCCAGTGCTAGCCTATAGTTATCATCACTCTTATCGCAACACGTGTTGTAAAGCTCCCGGAATAGCCTGGCCTGCAGCTTGGTGCCTGACTCAACCAAGCCCATGAGTGCGTGTGCCCTGGTTAGGTCGTGCCAACCCTCCACCAGAGCATGCATTATCGCAGCTAAGCGACCAAATGCAGACTTAGGGACCACTAGGTGGGTGAGCGATTTCCCATCGAGGCTGTTTATCAACCCCATGAATTCATTGAGTAATTCATCGGTGTTAATGCCTAATTCATTAAGCACCTTACCCCTACCCCCAATACCCTCCCCAAACCTAAACACCACAGCACCAACATCAACAATTCCATCATTCCCACCCAACCCAAGCGCTGTCTCGAGTGTTGCTGGGTCTATGTCGTGAACCCTAGACCTGAACGCATTGATTAGCTCGGTGGGGGTTATCAGGAGGTGGTGGGCCAGAGTTTGTGGTTGGTTGAGCATTGCGTTGATTGTTAGCTTCGTGACCACGTGTATGAAGCCATGCGTGAGCCTCAAATCACTAAGCATCTGTGTGAAGTATGTTAAGCCCTCGATGATGCTGTCGAGGTCGTTGAGGGCTGCCGAGACGACTAGGTAATCACTCACGATGTTGAGCGCTGTCATGGAGAGCCTCGGGCTTGCGTCATACATCCTATACGCATCGAGCGCCAAGTCCCTAAACCCGTCAAGCAAGTCCCAAAATCTATCCAGCGTGGGTGTGGCGATGGCTCTGGACTTGAGTGCTAAGTGCTCGAAGGGAAATCTCTCGACATGGGCGCCCAAGGTCTCAGCAGCCTCGCTGAACCATGCCTCAGCCTCACTGGGCTTATCATTAACCAACGCGTAACTACCCAATGCATGCCTTAGGCGTGCCTCAGCGCTCGTGAGTACCTGGTTCATGCTCAACTCATCGGCAATGAACCCCCTAGCCTCGACATAACCCCTAAAATCAGCATCACCAAGCAATTCATTTACGTCCCTCCTCAACTCCCCAAGCCCATTGAGTATAGACCTCGATAGGCCAACCAAGTCGCTAACACCAAGCCCACTCCTAACCAACTCACCAACAACCTCATTCATTAGGATTGGGTACATGGCATTAGCCCAGGCAACAAAAACCAGTGGACCACGCCTAGGCAGTGCACCAAGTGCCTTAACAATCACTCCGGCAACCTCAGCGACCCTGTGGCTCGTGAGTGATGGGTTGCCCCTAAACAATGAGCCTACAACCTCAACAACACTGGCTAGGGGCCAAGCCATTGCCCTAAACGTTTCATAGTACCCATTGAATAACTCAAGCATATCACCAATGATGATTTCAGTAACATCATCACCAAGCCCACTAACACCCGATAACCCAGCCAGGAACGCCACGTACCAATGAGGAGCCAAGCGGCTGAGTGGCCTCAGTGCCTCAATGATAAGTATTGCCCTATCGAAGCCCCTCATGAACGGTATTGCCTGTGCCGCGAGGCGTAGTGCCTCGCTGGCGGTGTCGGCATTGATGGCTTTGCCCCTGGTCAACGCCCCTGAGAGCATTGAGGAGAGACCGAGTCCATAAACAGCCTCCCCACTGTAAGCACCACCCCTCCTCACGGCTAGGTTAAAGACCCTATCAACCTCATTCGAGACCTCCCTGTAATAATTAGCGAAGGCTCCCGTCAACTCGTGGATTGTGCCTGGTCTTGTGATTAATGCATCGAGCACCACCTCCCTAACCCCACCATCAGCATCAAGAAGCAAATCATCGACACTGCACGGTCTCAGGGCATCACCAAGGGACTCCCCAACCAACCCGCCACGCATTGGGTCAACATCCTTGGTAGGAGACTCCCTACTAATCCCATCATAACCGCTGAGTATGGAACCAACAATAAGGGCGACCCTACCCCAACAATCGAAAACCTCCAGCTGGGAAAACACGAAGTGGCTTGTGCGTGGGGCTTAATAAAGGAGTCGCGGTAATACCAACATTAGTCCCGCAGCATCAGTGTATGATGTCTATGAGCTCCACGTAATCCCTAACGATTGGTAGCTCCAGGACCCAAGCCCCATCCAAGTAGTCAGCCCACGCCTCGGCTAGGTAATACTCCCTAGGCCCAAGCCTTATGATTGCCTTAAGCGGCTTTCTCGGGTCGTCGGGTTTCATGGGTAGTTCGTAATAGCCAATGAGTCCCGTTGAGTCTGTGCCAACAAGCCTAAGCCTCATCAAGCCCTCACTAACGCCCTCGATATTTAAGGCAATAAGTTAAAATAAGCAGTAGCACTAACGATGCGCAACTGCTAAATTAATCAATATGTATCAAAACCAATGCAGGCAAGTGCCAAGCAGTCAACCGATCAACAGGGTGCTGATTCCATCAATTCAGTATTTAACGAATTACTTAATCGGTTAACGAAGGCCGATGTTGATATAGGCCTTAGTGAGCCGTACAACGACGAGAACGACTCACTATTCATTACGGAACCGATGAGGGAGTTACAGGTGTTCCATGTGCTTGGGTTGGGGAGGGGGAGTCCTGGGGTGCGTGTGGTAGTTGTTGATGGCTCATCGAGGAGGCTTGGGTCGCCGAGGTTTAGGGTCTTCCTGGCCGGGGTTGCGGTGTATGGAGGTAATACACCCCTACGGCTTTATCCAATGACGGAGCTGGTTGAAGGAGTGAAATTCATAGGTGTTAAGGCGCCCGAGGGAGTGCTGAAGGAGATAGAGAATGACAGGAAGTTGAGGCACTACGTTAAGGTCAAGTTCGAGGATGGTAATACGTACTTTCATGAGAGGGCGAATGAGGAGGATGTGAGCGATGACGTTAGGATGAGCCTGGAGAGCTGGGCAATTGAGAAACTAGCCGGGGAATTGGGCAATGGGTACGCGGTTGTTTTGGACGGCCCGCTCTACCTAGGGGTGAAGGTTAAGGAGAAGCTTGCGGAGAGAAGGGTTAATGCGATAGATGGGCTTAAGAAAAGGGGCGTGTCTGTGGTCGGCGTTGTTAAGAGGGTTGAGAACTCAAGGAAGTTGTGTGGCAAGGACGTAGTAAATGCGTTAAGCAAGAGCGTAGATGCAAGCATAAACGTGGATCCTAACCACTGCAACGACCCGTTGGTGATTCAGGTGGTTGGTAAGAAGATGGCAAAGGGCGTTGGTGACGTACTACTCATAGGACCGTTCAAACAAAGACACAATAAGAGTAGTAACATAATGAATTATACATTCCCAGAGAGGGTTTTCTGGTACGTCTACAGTGGGTTGGGCCCCAGGGTCTTTAGGATCGAGACCCTAGACAGCATGTACAGGAATTTCAGGGACATCATAGATGGCTTAGTTACCTGGTTGGCATCAAGCATCGATAGGAGCGGTATACCGTACATCATAGATGTTGCCGACCACTTCGCCAAGCAATTAACGAGGAGCATGTACCTACTGTTCTACAACATCGCTAAGGCTAGGGATGTGGCGTTTAACTACGACACGGAGCAGGAGGCTTTGGGCATCATGAATGAGTATGCACAGGCTGTAATGCAGGTACTGAGGGGTGTCCCTAGATGAGTGCCGCCGACCTGCTTATTAGGCTTGAGGAGAGGGTTAAGAAGGTTGAGAAGAGGGTTCGTGATTATGCGGAGACTATCATCGGTAGGGTCTCGGTCTCCGATATCGTGACTGTGAGCACCGAGGGTGCCAGGATCATTGTCGATGTGCCATTTGATAATTATGAGGAGAGCAGGGTTAGGATTGGTGATTACCTAGGCATAGCAACCATAGTCCATGAAACGCTCGTGCTCGGTAGGGTTGTTGAGGTCCAGAGGAGCCACGTGATGGGGCTTGCTGGGGTAACGCCGGTCTTCGGCACATCAAGCGATTACACGGGCATTGCGACTCCCGCCAGGATAGTCCTGGAGCCACTCACCGAGTGCCCAATGGACGGTTTCGAGAATTGCGAGCCAAACACCGTACACACACCGATTGACCCATTGAGCATAGTGTTCAAGCCTAGGAGGGAGGTCCTCATGAGGATGCTCCAGCTACCGAGTGAGGGTATCCTGGTTGGTAAGTTGTACAGTGGTGGTGAGGTTGTTGAGGACGTAAACATTAGGCTACCAATACACTCGCTTTATGAGCACGTACTCATCGTAGGCACAACAGGCAGTGGTAAGACGGTACTACTCAAGAACCTGGCACTCACACTACTGAATGAGGTTAGGGACTCCGTAGTGATAGCCCTAGACCTACAGGGGGACTACCCACACCTAACAATGCCAAACCCATCAACCCCAAACCCAGTACTCAAGCCAGTCGACTCAATAACGATCATAGAGCCAATAACAAGGGATTACTTAGAGAGCTATTACGAATTAATTGATGAATACGCAGGTGAGTATTTGGAGACATCCATTAAGGGAGAGAAAGCAACCATTGAGGATGTAAGCAGTTCGAGAACACTGGCTGAGGCACTAGGTTATGCATTATTCAGGTTATTTTTAGATAGCACGTATCCCGAGGCTGAAGTTAAGGGGGTTGAGGTTGAGCATGTAGACTTCAATATTACGCCTAGCCAGGATGGAAAGAGTGCTGTGCTACGCGAAGTAAATGCTAAGGTTAGGATTAATGATAGAGAATTCAGCATAAGGTTTGTACCATGGTCCTTAAAGTTTAGTAAGGTGTATAAGGAATTAGCGAGACTATTCCCAGTATTCTCAGAGAGAGTTAGCTTCCTCCTACCAAGAATCCTTGATAAGGCTAAAAATGTATGCAATGCTACTGAGCTTGATCTAGACGTATTAATAATAAGCAAGCAAAACTGCCTCGAAAGAGCCGCTAAGGATCTCAATTTAGCAAACCAGCAAACACAAAATCTAATTAGAGGCTTACACATGGTTCACGAGGTCGGAATCTTCGACGTTAAGTTCACATTGATAAGTACTGAGTACGACCCCACAAGCGGCAAAAGCGCAGATTATGCAATAACGGTCAACTTCGAAGAACCAAAATACCAAGATCTATTAAGTGGATTCGTCACCCTTGACCTAAGGCTATTTAGGGAAGAACCCGCCGCAGCCTCCATGGTCGTCTACAGGGTCTTGTCCAGAGTCTTCGAGGTTAGAGATGAGGAGTTGAGGATGGGCCGTGAACCGAGGCCAACGTTCATATTGATTGACGAGGCCCACAACTACTTCCCACAGACAGGGCGTGGCGTTGAGGACTTCAACAAGGACGTCGTCGAGTCAATGATCAACAAAATAACCAGGCTCGGTAGGGTTAGGAGGATCGGGGTCGTATTCGCAACCCACACACCAGAGGACCTAAACAACCTAATCCTACAACTGACGAACACGAAGATCGCACTCAGAAGCGAAGAGGGGGTTCTAGAGAGGGTCGGGCTAAAGGACTACGCGGAGGAGCTCGTCTATGCACCGGATGGGGTCTCTGTGATAAAGAGTTACGTATTTAGGACGCACGCAATAACAATGAAGACGCTACCACCGCAGACAATGCATAGAAGCCACAAATAGCCCAACGGGTAAAGGTGGTTTTAACAAGCATTCAGTAGTGATTTTCATTATCTGGAGAGATCCTTTATGCCCACCGACCCCCCTGGTCTCAGTGGTGACTTCAGTATCCTAATCGCCATCAACCTCCAGAGGAGGTCGCCACCGTATTTATCGTACAATTCCTCAATGGTGGTAATGAACCCATTGGCTTGCGACCGCGCAGGTGGGTTTGGTTTGCTTGGCTTTGGCATATTGTTGCTCATGTCTATTAACTCCTTCAGTAGCGGTGGTAGTTTCAGTGGTGGTTTCTCGAAAATAAGTACCTTATTGGGCATCATCGTTAGTACACGGGCAGTACCCCACACAAAGCAGCTCTCGTTAATGCCCAAAGGGTCAATAATGGGCCTCATTGATGCAGAAACGAATGAGGGGCCTATCGATAATGCGGAGATCACTGGTATACCGTACGCGAACCACTCCTTAAACCCGCTATAGCCCGGCGGTAGGTTGTTGAAGAAGCCTTTCTCAATTATGTCACGGAACGGGTACTTAACATTGTTTTGGAAGAACGAGTACTCGAAGGCCGTGGCCAAGCTCTCCTCAATGACGTGGCTGAAAACCCAGGGCAGGTTACTATACACGCTGTGCTCAGGTCCTAAAACACACCTATGCGCAGCCATTAGGCAGTGGGCGTACTCGTGAGCCATAACTAACTTAAGAAGCTCCACATACAAACCCTGCACGCCCACCCTATCCTTATCGGGGCCGTCGTATGAGTCGTAGATCTTGTTTGCCTGCTCCCACACCTTATCGGTGTTTATCAATATCGTGGCCCTAGGTCTCAGGTCGCAATCATGCACGCAGCACCCCAATGGATAAACCACCTCAATACAGTTCCTCAACTCATTAGCCAGGTTATCGAGGGTTGATGAATCATAGCCCTGGGCATTTTGTAAGAACCTACTTAGCCTAGGCCGTACACAATCATCACTCAAAACCTCGGATTTACACTCATCACCAACCGCCCGCCTCACCTGGACATCCACAACAATCCTTGCTATTGTCCCTGCAGCGCCATTGAACAAGCCATCCAAATCAACCGGTGGGGCACCCATCAAGGGGTTGTGGATGGCGTACCTATATTTGTTTCTGATTAATGTAGTTATCAATTAGGTATTTTTATTCGATAACTAATCGTGAAATTTCTACAGAAAGATTTATTAGGGTTTGCGTAACTAATCGTAATGATGGGCATTAGGTGGTGTAGGACGCTGTCTGAGGTTAGTTCCGCGCCGCAGGGTCCATCCACAGTGATTACTTGTGAGGATGTGTTGCTTATGAAGGTTGTTAGTGATTGGTTGGTTGGGGATAAGGTGGGTGTTAGGGGGTTGCTGGGCTACGCCAGTGATTACCTAGGCATAACAAGCCCAGTGGCTGTATACTCAATGCTGAGGAGGTTGTGCGAGTACGGCCTAGTAACCCTAGTCAGAAGTAGGAGGTGCAAGTCATTGGATGAGTACAGGAAGTGCATGGTACACAACCTACCATGTAGGATAGTCAATGTTAAACCAACACTACCCGGCGCCCTACTAGCCGCCACAAGCGCCATCGCATACCACACATACCTAAAACTATACCTAGACTACGTAATGAACAGTGACAAGAGGGGTGGTGAACCATCAAGCTACATGAACCTAATAATCAACGCAGTAAACAACCTATTCAACACAAACATAGAAGGCAAGGACGTAATAAGGGCAGTTGAGGGGGCGATAAACGCGATAATGAACGTGAACCCCGAAAGGCTGACTAAGTTAGCCACAGTGACGTGCCTAGACGACCCATTCCAAACATACGCATTCAGGGGCATGATCTACGGAGGCTGGGACGTAGGTATAATCCTCAGGTTCCTAATCCCACGGGTAATCAGTAGATACGAGAACTACACCAGGAAGCATGAGAGAGCAGTTACAATAGGTAAGTACGACGTGGATGAATTAAGCAAGGCGTTTGAGAGGGGCGATATTAACGTAATTAAGAGTAAGTGGCATATAGTAGAGAAGCTCGCAGACCCACGCATTCATTGCTCATTCTAAAGTAGACAGAACTAACCATTAAAACCATTAAAACAACCCAACTCACTCATGAACCCCCTCACCCCGAGATACACCCAAGCCGAGCCCACCATCACCGTGCCCACGCACACCACCAACATACTTAATAACCCTCCTAAGCATATCCTCAACCCTAGCCTTTACCACGTCCTCGCTCCTCCCCCTTCTCATCGATGTTGCTATGTACTTGGCTGCTTGCTCGGCTTTTCTCAGTGTTATTGCGTCTATGTACTTCTTGATTAGTTCCCTGACCCAGCCCGGCATTTCCGTGTTTGCTACCTTACTCATGAAGGTCAGGATTTCATCAACGCTCGGCTGTGGTACCTCAATGGGAACGAACCTATCCATTAGGGGCGACCACCAGTTGCTCGCACGGAGCCTGGGGTTGAATGGGTTTGCGGCAGCCACAGCCCTAACCCAAGGCGCCTCGATGACCGTGGTCTTACCGCTCTTGGTTATCCTCAACCTACCGCCGTGGTCGAGTAATTGCAGTAATGGGCTAAGCGCCACGTTCTTAGCCTTATCAACCTCATCGAGGAGTATGACATCGAAGCAACCAGCCTCGATTACTAGATCCTCAATGCCCGCAGCAGAGGCGTCTGCCATGTTTATGTACAGCGGGTTACTAGACGCCTCGTAGATCGCGTCCAAAATGAGCGTCTTACCACTGCCTGGGCCGCCGAGGAGCATCACGTGGTTACCAGCCTCTAAGTTAATGGCGACCTCCTCAATGACATCCTTTAGGCTAGGCACTAGGCTTGAGACCCTCTCCCTAACGCTGTCAATAATTCTACTGATGCTCATGCTTTGGCAATCGCCCTTAACCCCACCATTACCGCCACCTTGCACGAACCTACTTAATACCTCCACGACCTTACTCACGGCATCCGGGCACTTCACGCCATCAATCACGGCCCAGGTGTATGACCTAGACCTCTCAATCCTAAAACCAAGCGAAGCCAAAGCCCTGAGAAGCGCATTGTATTGACCAGAACCGAGCAAGTAATGCAAATCCCTAATACTAACCCACGCAGAGCCATTATACTCACTACACCCAAGATTACCAAGCATGCACAACCCCACTAACCAAGCGCACACAGGGGGTTAAGACTAACCCAACAAATCAGTTATCGAAAAATGTGACAGAGTTCAATAACTAATTTGTTGAGAATGGGTTAAGGGTTTGTGGTGTATGGATTAGCGTGGCGCTACAGGTCAAGGTTTTTGGTGTTGAGGCAACATCACCGAGGATCATTGCGGCGCAGTTGGAGAGCGAGTTAAACAAGGCATTGGGAGAGATCGTGAGGAGTGGGGCTAGGGTCGTGGATATCAAGATATCCACAGCAGGCACCCTAAACGCCTACATAGCAATAGCCATAGTAATTTACGACACTAGCCCAAACAGTTCGCGAATCCAACCCCTACCACCAACAATGATTTAACCAAAAATCACTGCTTCTCAAAAATCAACTTACTAATGATCTCAACGAATCCCTCTGCACGTTTAGAATCCTTCTCCGGTGATATTAATGGTATTAACTTCTTATTTACCACATCAAGTGTCTCTATAACAACCTCCTTGCCATCAAACTTACGGAAAGCCTTCCATAAGTCTAGGATCTCCCCGAAGTGCATCATGACCGTTAAGTTATCAAGCACAATATGTATCTTCCTTACCGAACCGCAACCCCCATACTTCTCAATCGTCTCTTGAATCTTCTTAACACTAAACGCACCAGTACCATAGAGCGTCTCCACCTCGTAAACCTCACCATTATAATAAACATCTGGAACTACCCTACAGTCACTAAGTGGCTCCTCGATCCTGATACTTTGCCTAAGCTCGTTGAGCTTATCCTGTAACGTTTTATCTTTATTGTTTACTATTTCTATTAAGCCCGTATTACGCACTATGTGGTAAACCGTGAAGACCTTCATTAAGTAATGCTCATCAGACTCACCCACACCTTGCGGTATTTTAAAGGTAACAGTAACTCCATTGATGTTGACTGTGCTTGTGGGCTCACCCCTACTAACCTTAACTAGGTATTGATACAGCCCATTTTGATCCTTAAGTATGGATTTGAGCTCACGTGATTTATACTCGGAAGACCTGACAAACACCTCATCAAACCTACCTCCAAACTCGTTAAGTTTATCTTTATTTAGCACTCCATTAGCTATACCTGGAACGTACCTATACTCATCACCACCCTTAGACGCGTCAAGTTCAATAATTGGAACATTAGGTAAATCACCAGGTAAATCACCCTTACGTAACTTATCGATACCCTCATAGATGTCCTCTAAGAAGTTCTTGTTCTTTATTTGTTCATTGATACATATCCTTATTATCACGAATCTAGGCTCATTAATAACAGCTATCTCCCTAAGCTTATCCACGAGCACTTCAAAATCCATCAACTTAGTTTTAGCTTCACAGTAATCCAACCTCACCAAGTTATACTCACTAAGTAATGTCTCGATTAGAGAGCTTATCGAACCTGGCTCAGTAATCTTAGATACAATCTTAGGCCTAACATTGTAACCCAGCTCTCTAATCCTCCTACTGAGCACCTCCTCGAGGAAGCCAATTCTTGGATTATCATGAACGTCATGAAGTAATATTACTGCTTTCTCGATAGAGCTATTGATGAGACCCAGCAAATCTAGATCACCACGCACTTCAAATACCCGATTGAGCACTACGGTTGCATTAAAGAGGTTCGACAAGGCAAGTACCGTAAATACGTCGGTAGGCACCACCTCTTTTAGCAACGCCTCCTGACGAAAAGTTACATTAGCTGTGTTAGCAAATAATAAGCCTTGAATAATATATGGACGAGCTACAAACACATCCCTAGGCTCTGCAAACTTAAATCCTTCGATGACGTACGGATTAAGGATGACCACATTCTTAGGCTGCCCAAGTGATACATCTACGTAATAAAGTATATCATCGTACACCTTACGTTCCTGTTCAAGTCGAGGTTGCGAAACTACAGGGAGCGGTGCAGGTGCAGGAATTTGTGGTTGAGACTGCAACGTAATTTGCTGAGCAGAAGTGGGGACCTGTTGCTGAGGCGGCTGTTGCGAAGCCGGGATTCTAAAAATCGTGATTTCAATCCCCTCAGCCCCAGGGAACCTCCGGGTTTCTCCGCCGGTTATCCCCGACGATTTTATTAATATTTTATACGAATATGATTTAGTTATAACGTTGTCGGTGCCCATTCAGTATCACCAGTACCACCATCTTCGTAATACTTTAAATACCCTATAGGGCGTCCCCATCTTTTGAATTAGATTGTAGATTGGATGGTCTTTAATTTTGTCAGTGAATTCTTCGGGGTTTAACTCGATTAATTCCAGTCTATTAAGCATGAGTTGGGGCATTATCATGTCCATAAACGAATTCCAAAGCACATAATTAACTCTATCCTCGTCCTCAGGCAATCTTATAAATACTAATAAGCCATTAAACACCACGAAATTATCATCGAAAAATAACGTCTGTGGTGTTATTAATGTTGATGGCATTACCTCCTTCCTATCCTTAAATATTATGTATGCAAAATCAGCGAAATCATCGTAATAATTACGTACGTAATTAAACATTGTTATTGCCTTATTTATATCGAAAGACTCTACATCAAATAACTTAGAACATATACTACTCATTCTATTACATATGTAATGGGACTTTTTGTACGCATCTGCGATTGTTCGTAACGAGTCATTTACCGTCTTGGCGTAGTTTATGAACGTGTTTATCAGGGGTTTATCGCCATACATCATTAATGATGAGAGATCTCTGCGTTGTAGTACCATGTCCCAGACGGTCTCGTTTAATAATGTAATGAGAACTCCGAGACTTGCACCTTTCAAGTTACCTTTGTCTAGCTCGCCTGATGAGGTTACATATGGTAATTCAACTTTAAGTTTTTCACTATAGTCATAATAATTCCAATATATTTCATACCCTACCGCTCTGGGGTTCCAATCCCTGTAACCACCTATTTCGTAGATGTTTAATTTATTAGCGTTGGTGCTGGATAATTCGGGTTCTAGTCCCCATTTGAAGCCCAATTCATTGAGTACTTTGCTGTATTTACCTGGGTCGCCGTAGTGTAGGTAGAAGTGTATTGGGGTTATCCTCCTGATGCTGACTGCGAAGAATGTGTATGGGCTGTAGTACATTGTTGACTCAACCGAGTACTTAATGAATTCACCAAAGCCGCAACCACCAATCATGCCAGCTCCGCTCTTAGCCCTGTTAACTATCTCCGTAGCCAGCGTAGTTATGGAATCAATGTACCTAGCCAAGTCATGTTTAGAACTCCCCATTGACTTGAGGATTTGGGCCCCGCAGTGGGCCAGCGGCTCTATGGTCTTCTCAATATAGTTGCTAATCCACGAGTTCCAATCATGAACCCCATACTGTGTCATTAAGCCCTCAAGCGTGGGCTTAAATGAACTTTGCCCAACCAACTGGGCCATTAACTGATTTATGCTCATCCCTTATTTAAGCCCTCTTAATTAATTTGTTACTGATCATCCTATCGTATATCGGTAACTAAACGTACAAAAATCTATGATAAGATTTCAGTATAGCTCAGGGCTTGGTTGTAACGAACAGTTTTAACTTAAGTCTGTGCTTCATATTATGAGTGCTAGTGCTGTGCATCTTGATTGGCGTGAGTTGCAGGCCGAGGTCAACTTGATATCGATTACCCTGGCGCCGGCCTTGGCCAGCTTGGCCAGGGCATCGTTCAACATTGGCTCAAGCATCTCCAAGTGGCCCGGGTCTGCGCCGGAGGCTACCACAACCTTGACCTGGAGTGCCATGGTGATCGCCACGATCTGGAATCATCTTTGTTTTACCATACCCCCTCACTCATTGCAGTACTTCTGCAATGTCTCTATAAGTTCATGAATATTATCTGCAGTTAATACTATTGGGCTACTAATCATTATCATACCCTTCCTGGCAGCGTTCGCTATCCTCTTGGCTGCGGGAGCCATGGGTAGTGTTCTTCCGTTGACTGTGAATAGGCACTTACCTCCGCGCCTCTTAATGCGCTCACAAACACACCCTAGTAAATCAAGAATAATCACGGGTCCAACCTCAAAACCTTTGTGAGAATTCTCTTGAATAATCTCATCAACAGCCTCAACTAGTAGGTCGAGGTTGTCTTGAACGATTTCACGAGCTCTACTCATTATCGCATCAATCACGTAAATCACAGCCCTATTGCAGGGGCTCCCTATCACGTAACCACCAAGCTTTCTCGGCTCGCAGGGCTTGTGTAATTTATTCTCCATTCTCCTGAGGGCCATATTTATTATTCCTACCTTATCCTCGTAATCAATATTTTGAAGGGCCTTTGAGCCATACCTCTTCACTATACTGTCAATCTCATCTAATAGGTAATGTAGCGCTACGGCATATTGATATAATGGGTTTTGGAGGAATCTACCAATACCCAGTGTTCTTATGAGTAAAGAGATGCCGTGTATTGGTGAGTATGTTAGAAGTCTTGGTACATCCCTTGGAGATGTACCAGGCATTAAACTTGCGATAGGTGATTTCAAACCAGCATCGTGAATTCCAGCCCTGAAGTCTATAGCCTTATTAACTGCACGGGCAATCTTCCCATCAATCCCCATCAACACGGCATACTTAGTGTGTATTCGCCAGGAGGGCATAACTAATCACCCCTGCCTACACGTTAATTTCCACTCCCTGTTGTCGATGTTTACCCTCGCCCAGTCGCTCTCGTTGACCGGCTTCTTCGACAACGCGTGGTCTAGGAATGGGACTAGGTCACCCCTCAACTGCTCAAGGTACTTGGCGAGGAAGTCCTCCGTGTACTTCGTGCTTATCGCCGGCCTATACAAACCAGCCCTATCCAAGCCCCACCACTTATAGAGTATTGAGAGTGCCCTCCTGATTAGGGACCTATCGATGCTATTGAGTCTCATGTATAGCGGGTAGTTCCAGCGTAGACGTATGACTCCCCTGAAGGGCCAATCGAAGGGCCAGTGGACATGTATGTGGTCACCATGGTGAACCATGTATGGCGTTACTAACAGACCCAACCCAGAGGACTCCTCGACTAGCCTGAATGCCGTGTATTGGCAGAGCCCCTCATCAACATCCTCATAGACGCCCCTAAGCCCCATGCTTACCCTAACGTTCTCGAGGGTGTGGTGGCAGAGCTCGTGTAGGAACACAACCCCTGGGTGGATTATTAGGGCTAGGAGGCCCTCCTCAGGTTTGATCCCGGAGTTGTTTTGGACGGCGTCACTGAGTCTCTCTAGGTCCCTTAGCATTGCGGGGAGTATGAAGTAGATTCCCCAGCGGCTCTTATACCTCGTGTATGGCTTGTAATAGGCTAGGACGTCATAGGCCAAGCCCTCACAGAAACCGCCGGCGTCAAAGTCAACACCGGACCTGGCAACATCCACACCACCCTCCGGAATCCATTCGGCACCGGGCTTGAAGGTGTCTAGGAAAGCCATGCCACCCACCGCATGTTATGTGCATGCCCATGAATAAGTAGTTTCCTTTACCGTAGTTATTGGAAATTTTGTACCGAAAAACTTAAGGAAGTCTAAGGCGGCTACCTTACAATGGGTGGCGAGACCAAGGCATTGGTGGTGAGTAAGAACGTAACCAGAATTGCCAAGTATGTTTTGAGGAGTCCCTACGCAAGTACGATCTTCGAGTGCCTCGAGCTGTGGTGTAGGGATGATGTATCCATCGTTAATATCGGCGATATCTACAGGTGCTTCGCAGAGAAGTACCAGGTGAGGGGGTATAAGTCCAGGGCTGAGTACGTGATAAGAAGGTTCAGGAAGTTCGATATAATAGATGTTAAGGGTGTGAGGGTGACCATAAATTGCGGCAAGGTGTGGCAGGTCTATAATTACATCGGCGAGAAGCCAATTATTAATTGGGTAAAGACGCTTGAGTACCTGGGCAGGATACTTACCGATAAGTTGCTTGGAGAATTAATTATCGAAGAGAAAGAAGAGAAATTGAGCAGTTGGGGTGCGTATATACGCTTCGCCTACGCCTCACTAATGAACGCGCTACGGGCCGGCTTCACATCCTACGTATTATCGATATTAACGGGTCACTTCACTGGGCAGGTTAGGAGCGTGAGCGAGGTCTATGCAGGCATGGGACTACGTAGCGAATGCACGGAGTTTAGGGACTCATCAGCGTGGGGTTGCCTAAATGAGGTACTTAAAAACGCGGTTTGGGAAAACCCCTGCGGTGTCTGTAGGTACGGTGGTAATGGTGGGGTTTGGTACACGGCATCGAGTAAGGAAATCCTCATATACGTAGCGAGTAGGGACAGCAAGTACTTGTTGGTAATGCATGGATGGTTCAAGGAGGATAAAGACGTAGAGAGCACGAATGAGAGGTTGGTCAGGGAGTTAACGCAGTTCTTCAGCAACACGGATAAGGATGATGCGGCGTATAAGGCACTCACAATAACCATGATCAACCAAGGCATAGCGCCACTCCTGGACTACGCAATGAACCTAATCCACATAATAGCCGGCAATAGGGAGGATGTGAGCTTCGCCCTTGATGGCGTGGTATCGGCCGGAGCTCTATCCACAGATCCAGAACCAACCACACTACTCATGGCACTACTACCCAAGAGCCTCCACAGGAAACACACTGGCCTATTCACCGAGTTAGCAAAGCTCATGCTGGACATCAACGGGTACTTCATTGGGACACCCGTAAGTAAGCTGATTAGGGTGGTTGATGGCGAGGCTCAGTTAATACCGATGAAGTACTACGAATTAATACTCATGAACCCAAAGGACATCGTTAAGGATGAATAAGGCACAAACCCAAGCCTATCCGCCCCTAATTATCTCACCCATTGTCTGCATCACTAGGCATTTTAGGCTGCATGGTGGTTCCTCCTCCCTGCTCCATGTTACTATTAGTTTATTGTCTTCGCATCGCGCCTCATCTGCACCGAGCCTGATTGCCTCCTTGATTAGCTCCTCACTACACGTCCTTATTATCATTACACAATTACACTGGCCATGAATTCTCACCACAAACCCCATTATTCAAGCCACATAATATTAGGCATTTCGCTAAGCCACAGGCACCGTGAACACGGTCCACGAGGAAATAACCGAGGGAATAAACGCGGAAGGACCGAAGAGGGCGAGGAAGGTATGCGAAGCGACAATAAACAGCGAGCAGAGCCTTATCTATGCAATCCTAACGGATAGTGAGTCCCATAGAGATTACGAATGGAGAGGTACGTGAAGAAAGCACTAAGGTTTGTTAGCATTAATTTCTATACCAGATTCTTCCAAGTAATGCCTTTGAGTTTACCAAATCACGTGCACAAGCTGCTTCAATTCTTCTGCCTTAGATTCAGGGCATTGCGAAGCATGCGGAGTGGGCAAACAAGGTCTTCCTCAATTCTCCTGTTTTAGATTCGATAAGGAACCTAGTTGTGTATAATAGGGGGAACACGGTGTACCTAGCTTCAATTCTTCTATTCTAGATTCATTGTAATATCCCGGGATTAATCCCACTTCGGTCCATCCCCTTGACCCCGCTTCAATTCTTCTGTATTAGATTCGCCAGTCCCACTGTGGACTGCTGTGGCGACCTCGAATAGGGTTCCAGAGCTTCAATTCTTCTGTTCTAGATTCATATGTTTTGGAGTTTGCAAACACAAAGAAGATACACTACCTGTATGACTTGCTTCAATTCTTCTGTATTAGATTCTGAGTCGTGGTTTTATTTACTTCTTTTTAAGTTTTTCCCTGCCCTGTTCACGGATCCTCGTCAGAGGGTTTATCCCCTTGGTCGATGCACGACTCGCGAAGCCTCTAACGGTCTCACGACCACGATACACGAAAAACTCTGACGAACAATTCAATTCCTCAACACCGTGGAGTCTCTAACGGTGAGGTTGAGTGTTTAATAGCCGTTTTCGCGTTGGGTTAGGCCCTTGATCACCGGCTCCAGCTCGATGATTGCCTGCCTCCTTATTGGTTCTGTTATGACTAGGGCTTTCGCGGTTAGTCCTGCCATGTGTGGTGGCAATGCTGTTGATAGCCACCTAACGTCCTCATCGGTTAGGTTTAGGACGCTTGCTACGTCCTCGACGTATGCGGCGTTGCCGCCTAAAATAATCATGAACGGCATGTTCTTTAGAATCTCCTCGTTAACGTCCCTTATCAATTGTGTGATGAAGATAATTGCCGTCCCGAACTTCCTCGCCCCGCGCACAATGTACTCTATTGTTTGTGTTTTGAGGATGTCATAGGCTTCATCAACAACCACCAATCGCTGCAGAAACTCACTGATTGATTGGGTCATCGTAAACGAATATATGTGGTCAACCACAACACTCATTAGGAAGCCCCTCAGGTCTGGGATGCTCCTAACTGGGCTGAACAACAAAGCCTTGTTGTTGAGGAGCTCGCTTATTGGCACAATCTCGGCGTTGCCGAGGTAGCTCATTAGCCTATCGAGTGTTAGGCTGAGTAGCTCATTGTCAGACCTAGCCCTTAGCCACTCCATGGATTTGAAGAAGTCCTTGTACAATCCATTTTGGTATATTGTTTTTAAGTCAGTAAGGATGAGGTCACGAGGTATGCCTAAGTCCTCGAAAGCCTTCGACAACCGATGCACGCGCTCCATATCCGTGACGCCATCAAGCTCGAAGATGTTGATGAACCTCTTAGTGATGTCGATGGGCTCAATGCCCGGCAGCAAATACTCACCGTGCGGATCCAGAACAAGCACATTGATGCCCCTCCCCATCAGTTCAAGCAGTATCCTCTTCATAGTCTTCGTCTTACCCATACCAGTCATCCCAACCACCAAGCCGAAGCCAGAGGGCATGCTGTCCAAGTCAATCCATAATTCGTTGTTCTCCCTATCCCTGCCTAGGTAAACCCTAGCCCTTAGGCTCTCCGAAAGAACCCTACCACCGTGGAATATTGGTATTACGGCTAAATCATAACCAAGCTCGTCAATGCTTGGAAAAGCCCAAATGTGCATTTGTGTCGTTGATCTTGCCGTGAACAAGAGCGGTATGTTCGACGGTTTATCCAACGCAACCATGGCCTTGACCGGCTCCTCACCGCGCTCATTAATCCTCTCCAAAACAACTGCCCATTGAGATGCTTTCGGCACCGCCTTTGGATCCTCAAAATCAATCAATCTTCTGTGAGAACTAACCACAGTCCTGGAGACCTCACCCCTGAACTGCGGGTTGCCTGATATGGAGAGCATGAAGTTGTTGTTGCTTGAAACAAATGCCTCGGCGATGCTCCTCAAATCCTCCTCACTAGGCTTAGTGAAGAGTAAGCCACTAGCCGTCAACTTGTGGCTTAGCCTTCCCAACTCACCGCCCTTGATCACGCTGTAGTTGTGCCTAGCCATGATGGCTAGGACATCTAAGACCAGCAAGGACGCCAAGCCGTATATGCCCATAAGGATGAAGCCTGCGAAATCAATCAACGCCAGGAATGCTA
>NZ_LCWN02000025.1:0-25461 GCF_002078205.2 Vulcanisaeta sp. EB80 | reverse complement strand
GTAGTGTTGCTGGTGTTCTCTCGTCAATCTCTGGGAATTCCCTGAGTGGTTCGTGTTTGAGGAGGTCCTCATAGGGTATCATCTTAACACCATAATCCTGACCAGGAACCCTACCCCTATCACTCATGTATATTACCATCTTTATTGACTTAATATTATCAAGTATGGGCTTTATGAATGGTTCAAAATCATCAATATTGATCACCAATACGTCGGGCTTAGCCACACTCATCGTATATAATATATCATGGGGCGCTAACCTTATATTCACAGTATATAATGTAGAACCTATTGATGGCACGGCATAGAACAAATCAACATACCTAAGAGTATCCCACTCCATAACAGCTACCTTAGAACCAAATTCCCAGGCCTTTCCTGGTTTTAGACCTAGGTCCATCAGGGCCGCAGTAACTCTACGAACCCTATCGGCAAACTCCGCAAAAGTAACAGAAATCCTAGAACCACCAGGAGGCCAATAAACAATCTCATTATTAGGAAAGGCGTATGATACCCAAGCAAGTATTTTATCAATGGTTAATGGATAATCTCTAAAACCAGAAACCACCTGCTCTTTCTCGCTCATTATGTTTTAAGTTTGTAAATTTCTTTTTAAATATTAATGTTATATAGAATATATTTGGACAGTATTATATTTTAATTTCTTTATATAGATATATTACTGTCTGCAATTAATTCTATATTCATCTATTTATTAGTAATTCTGTTAATACTGGGTGTGGAAATGCCCATTCCTTTACATCATCGATCGCTAATCCCTTTCTTTGGCTATTACTGCCATATTAACTAATTCTGATGTGATGGAAGAATCATGTGGACCTACTTTTGCGATTTTGGCAATTACCTTTAACTAAATAGAGTTTGTTATATGTAATTAACCTATTATTTACAATGCTTAGAATCTTAAAAATGATGTAGCAAATTATTACTATTAATGGAAGTAC
Source organism: Vulcanisaeta sp. EB80 (assembly GCF_002078205.2). Lineage (NCBI taxonomy): Archaea > Thermoproteati > Thermoproteota > Thermoprotei > Thermoproteales > Thermoproteaceae > Vulcanisaeta > Vulcanisaeta sp. EB80. Next base: position 24,496 of record NZ_LCWN02000025.1, on the reverse strand, counting down.
CAAGAGACAACTTTAGGGTCTGAAAATACGGCTAGGGGGTTAACAGCCATCTCCGGAGAGATGGTAACTAAGCAATCAATTTTCAGGTTAGGTTCACCATAGCTATACCGGCTAAATTACATAAAGATGCGAATAAGGCGTGAAATGCTTATAAAGCCCCTGCTTTAATCGTGCTTGATGCCACGGGTATTCGATATTGGTAGGGTTTGCGTTAAGGTTGCAGGTAGGGAGGCTGGGAGGAAGTGCGTTATTGTGGATATTAAGGATGAGAACTTCGTAATAATCACAGGGCCCAAATCCCTAACGGGCGTCAGGAGGAGGGTCGTTAATGTTAAGCATATAGAGCCCACGGAGTACAAGATCAACATAAAGAGGGGTGCAAGCGATGAGGAGGTTTTGAAGGCTATTGAGGAGGCGAACCTAGTCGATTACATGAAGCAAATCGTGAAGCCCAGGTTATCCATGGTTCCAACACAGCAATAAATCAGCCCGGTTCGTAAATCATCACCAATCATTGATCGAGGCTCACTCATCATCTACGTAGATTCTTAAACCATCAATTTAAAACTATACCATTTACCCATTAGGTAATGACACCATGGTTGTGCCTAATTAGCCAAGGAATTCCTTGACCTCGCCCTGATCCCTAGCGTGCTCTATAGCGACCCTCTCATTTAATTCAACACCAAGTCCGGGCTTCTTCGGTGGTGTTATGTAACCGTCCTTTATTATCATCCCCTCCCTAACCATGTCCGGCCACCAGGGCAGGTCTATTGCGTGCCACTCAATCGCTATGAAGTCGCCTATCGTGGATGCCACGTGGGCGTTCGCCATGGTCCCTATGGGGCTCGATATATTGTGTATTGCGACTGGTACGTAGTACTCCTCGGCTAGGTAGGCTATTTTCTTCATCTCTAATAGGCCGCCAAGCCTCTGAACATCAGGGTGTATTATGTCTGCGGCCTCCTTCTCAATCAACTCCCTAAATTGAGACAATCTATATAACTTCTCGCCCGTGGCTATGGGCACGGGCGACTTAAGCCTAACCTCCCTCATGGCGTCGATGTTCTCTGGTGGCACGGGGTCCTCGAACCAGAAGACATCGTATTTCGCCAATTCCCTGGCTATCGCTATCGCCGTGGGCACGCTAAAGGCCCAATGCCCATCAATCATTATGTCGACATCGTACTTGACGGCATCCCTGACACCGCCTATGAATGATGTCACGAACTTAACAATCCTCATGCTGAATGTTCTATCGAACTCCGTCTCCATCATTTCCTCCGGGACATCTACGTCGAACTTTATGTACTTGAAGCCCATGCCCATCGCCTCCCTAGCCCTCTTTATGTAATTCTCAACGTTATATGCGACTTCGGTACCCGCCAGCTCAACCCACCTCTTACCCCCAGTTTCTTTAATGCCGGTGCCAGCATGTAGGTCTGCGTAGACTGGGACCCTATCCCTAACCTTACCGCCCAACAATTCATAAATTGGCAAGCCCGTGAGCTTTCCCTTAACGTCCCAGAGCGCGGTCTCTAGGCCGCTTATTGCGTTATTAACGACACCCCATTCAGAGTTCGGTACGTGCTTCCTAATCAGCCTTAATAGGTACTCAATATTGACCTCTTTACCTTTAATAAGCTCCTCGGCCCTCCTCAGTATTTCCTTAATGCCAGGGCCTCTATGGCATTCCCCATAACCAATAAGTCCGTTGCTGAGCTCAACCTTAACAATTGGCCATTCGAAATTGCCCATCACCGTTAATACCCTCACGGATTTTATTGTAGGTTCGCTCATACTGCTATTCGGGGACTTTGTCATTTTAATAAGTATTTACTACGGTTTAGGGTAAAGCATTAATAAATCACCTTAGAATGAAGGCGTATAGAAACAAGCATAGTTAATTTAATAGATAATACGTACCTGAGGCCGTACGGATCGGTTAGGGAGATTGAAGCTTTGATTGAGGATACGGCTAAGTACGGTGCATACTCAATAACAATAAACCCCCTGTTTCTACGTTATGCCAGGGAGTACAGGGCCCGTAAGGGCTATAAATTCAAGGTTGTGGCGGTCGTCGATTTTCCCTTCGGTGCAGGGACTACCGAGGCTAGAATTGATGCCATTAAGAGGTATTCCCAGTATGCCGATGAATTAGATATAGTGGCACCCATAGGCCTTGTCAAATCGGGCCTTTGGGATGAGGTTGAGCATGACATAGGTGCCGTGGTCGATGCCGCACATAGGGAGGGTAAGGTGATAAAGATTATAGTTGAGGATGCGTACACGACTAGGGAGGAGAAACTCGAGCTTTATAGAATCGTGATGCAGTCAGGGGCTGACTTCATAAAGACGAGCACGGGCTTCGAGGAGAGGGATTATGCCGAGAAGATCGGTAACAAAACAGGTGCCCAGATCGAGAATGTTAGGTTAATGGCTGAATTATCGAGGAGGTATAACCCAGGGATAGGAATTAAGGTTGCCGGTGGTATAAGGACGTACCAGCAAGTCCTTGATTTACTAAGAGCCTCCGAGAGAAGGCCGGACCCAACCCAATTTAGGATTGGGACGAGCCACATGCTGAGTATAATAGAAAGCATGAAGAGCTCATAAACTTGGTTAGACGGCAAAATTTATAAAATGAGTGGGAGTATCAGGCTTCGAATGTCGCAGGAAGGCGAAGAGACTAAGGAGACGCAGGAACAAGCTGAACAAGTACAACAACCAACCCAGCAAGCCCAGTTGCCCGAGATTAAGCCGACACAGGTAACCGGCGCGAGAAAGATGAGGTGGGGTGTTGCGTACGTGTATTCGAGCTATAACAATACGATAATAATAATCACGGACCTCACGGGTGCTGAAACCGTCGCTAGAGTTAGTGGTGGGCAGGTTGTCAAGGCCGATAGGGATAAGCCAAGCCCATACGCAGCAATGATGGCTGCATATAAAGCTGCTCAAATAGCCATGAGTAGGGGAATAAATGCCGTTCATGTTAAGGTTAAGGCACCTGGTGGTTATGGTCCGAAGACACCTGGGCCAGGCGCTGCTGCGGCTATCAGGGCTTTGGCTAGGGCTGGTTTGATCATTGGGCGAATAGAGGATGTGACACCAATACCCACGGACACCATTAGGCCACCTGGAGGTAGGCGCGGGAGGCGTGTATAATACAATATATACAATATTTCCAGACTCCATGGAATTGGTACCACTATGGCGAATTGCGAAGGAACGCTCAATGTCGTGATTGGTGGTAGGGAATTAATGAGTGAGGCTGATAAGATACTTAGTGAGTCCTTTGGGTCTAGCTATAGGTATGCAAAGGCTGTTGTTGACTATGGCATTGGTTCCGTCGCATTAGCAGTGGTTAATGGATCCAACGTAGGTGCAGCTGTTTATTATAGTATTAACGCCGGTTCTGTGAAGCTTTGCATTATTTATTACATAGCGGTCATTGAGAGTTGTAGGAGATTTGGTATTGGTAAGGCGTTGATAAGCACCATTGAGGAGGTGTGCGCAGACTCTGATGTCTATATCGCAACCACGTGGTTTGGTAATAACCCTGCGGATAGGCTTTATAGGTCATTGGGTTACGTTGGGTATTCATGGGATGAATTAAGAGGGCTGCTTGGACGTAGGGCTGTGGATAGGTTGTTGAAGGCTACCTGTGGTTATGATGATGACATTGCCTACGTAAAACCAGTGGTTCCGGGTGAGGATGTTATCGACATGCTCAGGCGTGTCGTTAATGGTGATGGTGATGATATCGATAGACTTTGGCGTGAGACCTGCCTATACGTCTGGTTGAGGCTTAGAGGTGCTTCATGAAAACTTAGTTTTTTAAGTAATAACCATTTATTTTCAAGTGAAGATTATGCCAAAGGGGAGGAGGAAGGTGCAGGAACAGGAGGAGGAGCTTGAAGAGGAACGTGAGCCTGAGGAGACTGAAGAGACCGAGGAACAAGAGAGTGGAAATAGTGAACAGGGTACCACAGTCACCGCCACGGTTAGTAGTGGTTATCCCACAATTGATGTTGAGGAAATCGAGGGCGTTGGTAGGGTTACAGCCCAGAAGCTCAGGGAGGCTGGGTATAACACCGCAAGGGATGTTGCCTTTGCCAGTGTTAAGGAGCTTGCTGAAATACTCGGTAGTGAGGATAGGGCTAAGCAGATAATTGCGGCTGCCCAGAAGCTCATTGGTTTAACACCATTCATAACAGCCTACGAGCTTTATGAGAAGAGGCGGGGAATAAGACGCATCAGTACTGGCGTTAAGTCTCTCGATGAATTACTTGGTGGTGGTATAGAGACTAAGGCAATCACGGAAATAGTCGGTGAGTTTGGTAGTGGTAAGACACAACTATGTCATCAACTTAGTGTTATGGTTCAATTGCCTGAGGATAAGGGTGGCTTAAATGCAAAGGCTCTTTATGTGGATGCCGAGAACACGTTCAGGCCCGAGAGGATAATGCAGATAGCCAAGTACAGGGGTTTGGACCCGCAGGAGGCTCTTAGGAATATACTGTACGCCAGGGCTTACAATAGCGATCACCAAATGATGATAATTGAGGAGAGCAGAAAAATCATTGAGAAGGAGAACATCGGATTAATACTCATCGACTCATTAGTAGCCCACTTCAGAAGCGAGTATCCAGGTAGGGAGAACTTGGCCGAGAGGCAACAGAAGCTCAACCACCACATTGCCCAGCTACTTAGGATAGCCGACATCTACAACATTGCCGTTGTGGTGACAAACCAGGTAATTGCTCAACCAGATGTATTCTTCGGAAACCCACTGAAACCAGCAGGAGGTAATGTGATAGCCCACGGTGCAACCTATAGGATTTGGCTTAGGAAGGGTAAGGAGAACGTGAGGATAGCCAAGATCTTCGATAGCCCATACCACCCAGAGAGGGAGGTTACATTCAGGATTACGGAGGAAGGCGTTGTTGATTAAACCTCTTCATCAATAATCACCATTCAACCTATCAACCAATGAATCAGGATCGCCAAGGTACCTAATGTCAATCTTCTTCTCAAAACTTATCAACTCAAAATTCAATCCCAAATCTCTTGCATACCTATACACCTCCATAAGCTCATCCCTACTTGGTCTCCTAGCCAACTCCCTGAACTCCGGATTATAATGACTTGAATGGGGGTCGGTCTCGTGTTCGGGTCTGTACTGGTCCATTATATTCACGAGGACTCCAGGCATGTTATCCGAAATCCACTTAAGCACGGGTTTGGTATCGCACTCGATATGGTTCGGCATCACTAAATGCCTAATTATCATGTCCTCACCCCAGTCATAGACAACCTTGTGATTCCTGGAAACAACCTCGAAATACCTCGGTGTTCTCGAGATCCTGAAGGCACACTTGTCATTACCATACTTAAAATCGGGCAACCAAATATCCATGACAACCCTGAGCAGCCTTAGTGATTCCGGCGTCATGTAGAAGTTACTGTTCCATAGCATGGGCACGTTTACCTCATTACCATACATGGCCCAACCCTTATTGAAGTTGTAGGGTAGGAAGTCAGCCTTAACTGAAAGTATGTGCTCATAATCCTCCTCACCGAGTTGATCCAGGATCTTCATACCATGCTTAGCCAACAGATCTATCGCCTCGACTATATTATGTAAGTTAGGCGTTGGCTCACCACCAACCCAGTTGATGTTATGAACACCCTCAAGCCTAAGCAGGACAATGATTGACGCAAGATCCCTGGGGGTCACTGGTACTCCATTGAACCTATCCCTACTTATGTCGGCGTTCTGGCAGAAGGCACATCGCATGTTGCAGGATGTGAAGAATATTGTCCCAGACCCCAAGGTGCCACGTAGCGGTAATTCTTCACCAAGGTGATGGAAGTACGTGGAGACCCTACTCACGGAATCCAGCATACAAACACCAAGCCTCCTACCGCCAGTCCTATCAACACGACACCTCCACTCACAGAACTCGCAATGTCTAAGCATCCTCCTCGCAATCTCGGTGATCAGATCTAGGAGTGATGGCTCGCTCTTGGGTACGTTCCTTATATCAACTTCACCATTCCTAACCCTACCCCATAGATCGAGAAATTCCTTTGTGACCTCATCAAACTCCCTCCATAACTCGCCTTCGTTAGAATCCCTAAGGTTTATGTTAGCCCTAACCCTCGATGCAATTAGGTACTTAGCCGGTTTCCTGTTTGTTGATACGTCGTAGTACCAAGGCAGTTTATGCTTAATGTACCTCCAAATCCACAATCTCAAGAAGGACTCCACAGCAATAATTCAGCAGGCCCCTAAAAATCCATAGCCCGGATAAAACTAAAATACACCGTTTAACCCATACACCCGTGAGCGTTGGTAAAATCAGGCTTGCCATAGTTGTTGCGGAGTTCAATTACGACATAACATACCTAATGCTACAGAAAGCACTGGAGCATGCGAAATTCCTGGGTGCGGAGGTGACCTACGTGGCCAAGGTGCCGGGTACCTACGACATGCCCATAGTAGTTAATGAATTACTGAAGAAGGAGGATGTCGATGCGGTGGCGGCAATAGGCGCCGTGATACAGGGCGAGACAAAGCATGACGAATTGGTGGCCCACCAAACAGCCAGGAAGTTGATGGATTTATCCGTGGATTACGGAAAACCAGTGGGTATGGGAATAATAGGACCCGGAGCAAATAGGGTACAGGCGTTGGAGAGGGCTGAGGAATACGCAAGGAGGGCTGTAGAGGCGGCTGTAAAACTCGCAAGGAGAGTTTCCACACTGAGGGGCGCAAGGTACGAGGGAAGTACCGTATACATTGAATAGTCAGTATTGGAGTCATTCTTCACAAATCCGTTAGGTAAAGCCTCATCACAACACTAATTAAATAAGAACCCTTATTTGAGCTACTCCCCGTGATTACCGTAGCTGTTGGTTCAAGGAATCCGAACAAGGTGAGGGCTGTGGAAATAGCCTTTAGGCTCATGGGGTTCAGAGCTGATGTGATTGCGGTGGAACCTCCTAAAGACCTACCGCCAGAGCCCATGGGCTTTGATGAAATACTTAATGGTGCCTTAACAAGGGCTAATTATGCACTGATTAGTACGCCCAATGCCGAGTTTGGCGTTGGTATTGAGGCGGGAATAATCAAGTTGGGCAAAATAAATGCGTATCTAGACGTAACAATGGCTGTGATTGCCGATAGGTATGGCGAAACAACCGTGGGTCTGAGTCCAGCGTTTATGGTGCCGAGGAAATTCGCGGAGGAGGTATTGAGGGGCAGGGAGTTAAATGATGTTGCGGAGCAGTACTACGGCGTGGTGAATATAGGGAGGAGGTATGGGCTTATAGGGGCTGTCACTAGGCGTTTCATAGAGAGGTTGGATTTGAATACGGAGGCAGTATACATGGCTTTATTACCGAGGGCTCCCTGGAATAAAAACCTCTACTCAACTTGAATTACTATCATCAAACCTGAACGATAGGTAAAATTACCACCGTATAGTAATTACCATGAACATCGTAATGGATGCCGTGAAGGCAAGCGTTGAGGAGTTGAGAAGGAGATTTCCTGGAAAGTCCAGGTCCTGGTTAATAAGGTCATTACGCAGATTCCTAAACAATGATATTAGGAAATTGAATGAAAACGTATGGGTCGTTGCCGGCCGACGTGAAATGGGTGACGCATTACCACAATACGTGGTTAGGTACGTAAACGGTAAGTACCTATGCGATTGTCAAGCATCAATGATAAAGAGACGATTATGCACCCACATAGGTGCCGTCATATTGAGGAACATTTATGAGGGTATTACGAGGATTGTGTACGCCGCAACAATAAACGTTAAGTGCAGGGACACTCAATTACTAATTATTGGAGAAAACAGCAAGGATGTTGAGATAAGGAGAATAGTGAAGGATAAGGAGTTGAAATACATATTAATGGCCAGCAGGGAAATGATGATAAAGGCGATATTGGCCTGTAATGATGAGATAACGGAGAAAACAATACAACTAAAGCCAACAGAATTATGGAAAATCTTAAGCACCGAAAATAACCATGAGAGTGCATAAAGATTTATGGTGCGGCCGCCGGGATTCGAACCCGGGTTCTGCGGCTAACTGCTCACCTATAATCGTGAACGGCAGGCCGCCATCCTAGACCAGGCTAGACTACGGCCGCGGTTCTTACATCAATAACGTCATTTTTAAGGTTTTCTCTCGTGGGTGTGTTTAGGGTAGTTAAAATTTGTAATTTAATCTTTTCAGAATAATGATGGAGCTTACGCTATAGTTGTGATGCATTACCATCGATGACTTAACTCCACACTTCCTTAGTAATTTCCTAATTAAAAATAGTAATTTCCACCCTTTATCACCATAATTGACCTAAACTAGGTCGAAATACAATCAATACTCAATATCAGCACTCTCAATTCTAAAGGGCTTTTGCGATCTCAGGGCGTTATCAATCCTTTTGAGAAGGCTTTTCTTGTTAATTGGTATATTGCTGTTTTTTATTAGGTCCTTGGCTCTCATCATCAATTCCGTAAAGGCTCTTGGATTATTCTCCTGCAATTTTACGAATGCTGCGGCGAGTATTATTAATCCCTGCAATCCCCTATCCCTATTTAAACGCCATACCCCCTCGAGTACCTCATGTGCCTCCCAAAACCTCTCCTTATTAAACAGCTCCACGTACTTAAACAATGCATCGTATACGTCGTAATTTATAGTACGTTCCGTATCTATGACATGAACCTCCTGAGACTTCAAGCCGAGCCTTTCCACAAGCCTTACCTCACGCTCATCATCGGCTACTACGTCTAGCTCTATGTGGTCTGAGGCTATCCTGGCATTACGTACCATAAGTCCTTCGCGCCTCAACCTAGTTAGTATCTCCTGCCTATGGCTCGGCGTAATTCCCGGGTTACTGATTATTACCAATAGTCTCATATATGTTTTGATTAATACCGCCTATTTTTATGCTATTAATCTTCCATCCTTTGCGAAGACTTTTATCCTATCCTTCCTAACGTATAAGTATGCTTCCGTACCTGGTTGTATTGGTTCATCTGATACCACAACAAGCTCTATGCTCTCATCAGTGACTGGCGAGATCACTACCCTAAATACACCGAGACTATAACTCGACACCTTAACCTTGACTTTACCTACGTTGACAAATCCCTGAATTCCCTGTGCCATTTCTATTAATAACTTCATTTCATCAGGCCTTATCCCAACTATTGCTTCATCACCAACCTCCTTCTCACTAACTGGCAATGGAATTTTTAGATTAGCGATTACGGCGTTCTCTTCGATTACCTTTGCGCTCATGAGATTCACATCACCACTTAATGCAGCAATAATGGTGGTAGCTGGTTTGCTGTAGATATCTGATGGATTACCTACTTGGGCGAATTTGCCATCAATTATAACACCGGCTATATCGGCTATTGAGAAAATGTCTGCTGGATCGTGCGAAACTATTATCGTCGTAAGTTTCCTCTCCCTTTGAATTCTTCTCACTAATGCCCTAGCACTATCCCTAAGCGCGGCATCCAAATTACTAAAGGGCTCATCGAGAAGTAACACCTTTGGGTTCTTAACGAGCGCCCTCGCCAACGCAGTCCTCTGCTGCTGACCACCTGATAATTCCTTAGGATAATGGTTAAGGACGTGGGTTAATTCAAGCTCCTCCGCTATTTCCCTGACCCTTTTATCTATTTCATGTTTACTCATCTTAGCCATCTTTAACGGGAAGGCGATGTTATCGTAAACCGTCATGTTTGGATAAAGCGCCCAGTTCTGAAACACCATGGCAACATTTCTCCTCTCTGGCTCCACGACAACCCTATTAGGCGCCGATACTAACTCATCGTCAAAGTATATATAGCCATCCGTAGGTACCTCAAGACCAGCTATCAACCTCAAGAACGTAGTTTTTCCATGACCGCTCGGACCAAGTATTCCAAACGCCACACCATCACTCACCTTGAATGTTACATGATCAACTGCTTTTATGACGTTTTTACCCTTCCTAAAATACTTCGTTAAGTTTTCCACTCTTATAGCAACCATAAAGTTCAAGTTTTCTTGCCGTTTTAGTTTTTAATTTTTTTGTGAGTAAAAAGATTTTAATCATTATTACTTAGGTAGAACTCACTTCCTAGGTATTCATACGCCTTTAGCACCACCGCCAAGTGCAGCTAACCCCCTTATGAAGTATCTACCCAAAAATGCGAAGATAACAAGTGGTATTGCTGATGTAATAACGCCAGCCGCAAATGACCTGTTATAAAGTATTGCATATCCACCAACGTACTGCCTAGCTGCTACGGGAAGCATGTATAGGCTTGGCTTTGTGGCTATTATCAATGGTATGAAGAAATCCTGCCAAACCATTAGAAAAACAAAAATCAATGTTGATAGGAAACCAGGTAATACTATTGGAAAAACAACATGCCAGAATGTAGCCCAATCACGTGCACCATCAAGCCTAGCACTCTCTAATAAGTACTTAGGTACAACTGGTAAGAACATAGACATTAAGAGCGCCGACATTGGTAAATAAAACACGAAATAAGCAAAGGCAAGACCCCAATAAGTTTGGTATATGCCTAATGATGATGTTAATTTAATAATAGGTATCGTTAACGTTTGAGCCGGTAGGAAGGCGGCTAGCGATATTATTGAGAAACCAAAATTACTAACCCAAGGCCTCCTCTCCATTTCTACATAGAAGTAATAAGCGCCCATACTGCCGAGAATAACAGACGTTAAGGCCACAGGCACCGTAATTAGTAATTGACGCATCATGGGGTACTCAAGACCTATGAGGGTACCAAAACCAAACCAATCAAAGTAGTAAGCCTCAGTGGAGATTTGTGAGGGAGGCATGAAGATCGGGGTTGAGGCAGCAGCCATGTTCGTTTTAAAACCGCCAATAAGCATAGCGTATAAGGGGGCAAGCCACATAATTATAAAGATGGCCACTACTAATTGCAACAGTGCGTACTTAATGGCCTTAATGACGTACCTACTGTTCATGCCTAATCACCTCCTGAAAACCCACCTCTTTAATCCAAGTAGTGTATAGGGTATTATAACTGCGGCGGCTATGATTGCCACTAATGTCGCCAACGCCGCGGCTGCTGAGAAGTTTTCTGCATACGCATAGAGGTAGTATATGTACGTGACTAGGGTCATCAATGTTGGGCTCGTTGCTGAGCCGCTCATTATGAATGGTATGTCGAATATCCTGAATGAGAATAGGAAGAGTAATGCTGTGGCTACTATGAAGCCGCTCATTGAGTTTGGGAGTAGAATCCTGAAGAGTAAGCTCATCCCAGTTGCCCCATCAAGTCTCGCGGCCTCTATTACCGACCTATCAACGCTCAGGAATGCAGCTAAATAGAACAATACCGCTAAACCAGTATAGGCCCAAACCTCCACAATTACTAAGGCGATGTAGGTAGTAGTGGGTGTAACGAGCCAGGGAATAGTTGGTAAGTGGAGGCTTGATAATATCCAATCAATGCCTATTTGCGGATTGAATAGCCAGAGCCACACCAATGCGGATGCGGTTGGCGGTACGGCGAGTGGGTATATGAATATCGAGAGATAGATTGATCGCTGGATATTGCTTGGTATGAAGTACAACAAGGCAGCTAATAAAAGCCCAAGTACGTCCCCTATGACTATTAAACCTAGGGTAAATATTACTGTATGCTGCAGGGATGCATAGAAGAAGTTCTGGGTGAATAAGTAGGCATAGGTTTCAAACCCCACGAAGCTGGGTTTTGGGTTAAATAATGACCAGTTTTGGAACGATATAATTAAATTCCAGAAGAGGAAGAATACTAGGACCCCTCCAAAGATGAGCGTTGGCGTTGCCATTAGTACTGCCTGTCTTGTCATTGTGAATTTATGGGAAATAAGTTGATTTTAAGTTTTAACAATATGGCCTTTAATTAGTCATTTACCCCGTTTGCCACCAGGGTGTGTATGGTTGGTAGTGGTATGTTGTTGGGTTTACCCATGGTGGTAGGTAGTTAGCGAATGGGTGCCCTGGATACCCCATGTAACCTAGGCCTAGTTTCACGGCAGCCATCCACTCACTGTACGTTGTCTGCTCAGCAGAGACCAGGGCGCTATTGAACGTCGGTATATAGCTAGACCCAACCTGCTGCAGATTAAGGACTTGAGTATTCAGCGTACTGAATACATCATCAAACAAACCACCATCACTGGGAGCAATGGTAAAGGCACCGGGAGCTGTTGATAGTAACTGTTGATAGTCAAACCATTGGGCTGGTGTTGGGTAGTAATTCGTACCGTTGGCCCATATCGTGACTCCCTTAGCGCTTGATGTCCAAATCTTCATCCCTATGTAAGACGACCAGAACTCAGCTAGCCTTATACCCGCATTCATTTGTGGGTTGTTCGTCGCAGGCACGGCTACGGAGTCTATGACCAATACGTATATGCCCTGAGTCCCTGGGAATGGCTCCTCCATAAGTGTTATGTTTGTCCACGATGTGTACGGCGGTATTGCTGGGTAGGTCACCACATGGTACCAAATATACGCGTACTCAACGATCCAATTACCATTTACTTGGAATGCTGCCTTGCCCTGTATTATGTAGGCTAACCCTGATGACCATGTCATTGATTGCCATCCTGGGCAGTCGTACTTTGTGAAGAGTAGGAAGTAGTAGTCTGTCTCGTTTATTAACTGGGCTATGGCTGGGTCATTTAGGTTTAACACTCCGTACAGGAACTCATTCATTAACTGCGCAGCCTTCTCAGGTCCGTACTTCTCACCTGCAAGTCCTAGGAATATGTACTCCCACAGATTCAACTGATCCCAACCACCATCACCGCCAGGTATAATCCATATACAACTCACACCCTGGGATGCGAGGTATAGGGTCTCATTGGCAAGCTGCTCAACAGTCGTTGGTATGGGCAAACCATACTGCTTAAGAAACTGAGGATTGAAGTAGAGCATGCCACCTCTATGCACATTTGTTGGCAATGAGAACATCGTACTATTAAACATGCCGGCTAATACGGCCTCAGTTACGCCCTTACTAAGTAGGCCCTCCTGTATGGCCATAGACGTGAAATTAACGAAGTCCGCTGGTCCGTGGGGCATTATCTCAACGTAAGATAGAATCTCAGGGGCATAGTGTGCCTGGAAACTACCTGGCGGCTTTCCAGCCTCTAACATACCCAGTATTACGTACTTCGCATTGGTACCGCCAGCACCGGGTATTGAGTAATACTCAACATGATAACCAGGGTAATAAACCGAGAAGTTACCGGCAACCCACGCTAAACCCTGTGGATCTTCAGGTCCCCACCATGTTAAGAACTCTACAGTGGTTGGCGATACGGTCGGCGTGGGTTTTGCCGGAGGCCTTGTTGCATAGTATGCAAGTAAACCTCCAAGGACGACCACAACGATCACTAGGACGACGATTAAAATCAACGTGGTCCTAGAGATCCCGGCACGAGACCACATACTAAATAAAGCCCTAGAATACTCTCTTTAATAAATATTATGGGTTTTGTAGGTAAACCCAATCAATATAGCTAAATATATAAAACATGTTACTAGATACTAAATATAATGATAACTTTCGTCAAAATATTGACAATTAATCATAAAGGTTAAAATAGGTTAGGCATAGTATTTAAATTCCATTACCTAGATCTTATCGGTAATTATGGAGACTATGATTGAAGGTAGGCCTGCTGTGGTGCTTAACCCTAAGGATAATGTTGGCATAGCCCTTAGTGATCTTAAGTCAGGAGATACTGTCCACGTGATTATTGGTAATGCTGAGTTTGTCATTAAGTTGCTTAATGATATACCGTTCGGCCATAAGTTTGCCATTAGGGATATTCGTAAGTGCGATTTTGTGATTAAGTATGGGCATGTTATTGGTAGGGCTAAGGTGGATATTAGGGTTGGTGAGCACGTGCACGTTCATAACATAGAAAGCTTAACCGCAGTACATAGTGTGTGTAGGGGTGGTGGTAAATGAACGGACAAAGCATACTTGGTTATGTTAGGCCTGATGGTAAGGTTGGTATTAGGAACCATCTACTCGTCATGTCAACAGTGATTTGCTCGAGTTTCGTTGCGCGTAGGATTGCGGACCAGGTCCAGGGTGCCGTGGCTATCGAGAACCCGTTTGGTTGCGGCCAATTGGAACCAGACCTGGAAATCACACGAAGAACCTTGGTGAATACGGCTAAGAACCCCAATGTCGGTGGTGTTCTTGTTGTTGGGCTTGGTTGTGAGCAGATTCAGGCGGATGACTTAGTTAGGGAGATTGAAAAGACTGGGAAGCCTGTGGAGAAGGTGGTTATTCAGGAGGAGGATGGAGGAACACCAGCGGCTATTGAGAAGGGTGTTAGGTTGCTTAGGAAGATGGCTGAGGAGGTGCTTTCGCAAAGACCTGAGGAGGTTGATATGTCGAACCTAATGCTTGGGGTGGAGTGTGGTGGTTCTGACGCGACCTCCGGCTTGGCCTCAAATCCTGTTGTTGGTTATGTAGCGGATAGGGTAGTTGATTTAGGAGGTACGGTGATCCTCTCGGAAACGCCGGAGATGATTGGTGCTGAGGATATCTTAGCAAATAGGGCCGTTTCTAGGGAGGTTGGTGAGAGAATAGTTAGAACCGTTAGGAGGTGGGTTGAACTCGCCGCGTCCTATAACGTGGATTTAGTAGGTACCCAACCAGCTCCTGGTAACATAGCTGGTGGCATATCTACTATAGAGGAGAAATCATTGGGTGCAATCATTAAAGGTGGTTCAAGGCCCGTACAGGGAATGGTTGACTATGCGGAGGAGGTTAGGGGTAAGGGTCTCTGGTTAATGGATACGCCGGGTTATGACATAATGTCTGTGGTGGGCATGGCTGCAGGTGGCGCAACACTTGTTATATTCACGACAGGTAGAGGAACACCAACAGGCAACCCGATAGCGCCAGTGATAAAGGTTACCGCGAATCCGCAAACCGCCAGGAAAATGCGTGAAAATATTGATTTTGACGCAAGCACAGTAATACTCGGTCAGGAGACTATTGAGCAAGCTGGTGAGAGATTATTCAAGTTGGTAATGGATGTAGCGAGAGGTAAGCCGACAAGGGCCGAGTTGCTTGGTTTTAGGGAATTCATGATCCACAAGATAATACCATCCTTTTAAGTTCCGACGGGGTATATTTATAATTAAAACACAATATATTATTCCTTTATGCCGGATAATTCGTAGTACAGCTTAAGTAGGGCTTGTGTTCCCTTATCGCCAAGACCCTTAGTCACCAGTGCGTTGTATAGTTCCAGGGTAAGCGCCGTGCCTGGTAATGGGACGCCAAGCTTATTTGCTGTCTCTAGAGCGTACCTGAGATCCTTCTTAAGGTGGGCTGCCCTAAAGCCTGGTTCGTAATCGCCCTTCATCATCTTGGGCATGTAGTATTGGACTGTGAATGAGTTTGCGGCTCCCGTGGATAGTACCGTGAATAGTTTGTCCATGTCTATACCAGCCTTCTTGGCCAATGCCATTGCCTCGGCTACCGCCAGCATGTCTATGCCAACAACTATTTGGTTCAGGAGCTTCAGCATCTGCCCATTACCAACATCACCAGCGTATATTATTGTCTTACCCATAGCCTCAAGTACAGGCCTAACCTTCTCAAAAACCTCCCTCTTGCCACCCACCATTATTGTTAATGTGCCCTGCCTAGCACCAACATCGCCACCCGTGACTGGCGCGTCGAGGAACTCAATGCCGTACTCAGCCAATCTTTTGGCAAAGTACCTAGCGTATTCCGGCGAGTTCGTGCTCATGTCGATAACGATAAGGCCGGGGTGTGCGCCGTATACCACGCCATCCCTGCCAAACAATACCTCCTCAACGTCTGGTGCGTCGGTCACCATGTCAATAACGACATCACTCTTCTCCGCAACCTCCCTGGGGGAGTTAGCCACTGGTACCCCGAGTTTTGCGAAGGGTTCCGCCTTACTCCTTGTTCTATTGTAGACAATGAGCGGGAAACCCTTCTTATGTATGTTCATGGCCATGGCGCTGCCCATTATACCAAGCCCTATAAAACCAACCCTCAACTGCTCCATACAATTCCCTCATTAATTCTTAATTAATAAGTCTGAATTAATACGTGTTTTAGGTGGATAATGGTTAATAAGGCGTGTCGTTATTCACGAATTGTGAGGCTTGTTAGGGTTGATGATGCTGTTGGTTTGATGCTGGGTTACGACACAACATATGTGGGTAGGGATGGGGCTACCGTATTATTACCAAGGGGCCACATAATAACTAGGGAGGATGTGGAGAAGTTGAAGGACTCTGGCGTCTACTTTGTGTGGGTCATGGGTGATGAGGAAGGCAGTGACTTGATGTATGAGTGGGAGATCGCTGAAGCCGTAGCCAATGCTGTTGCTGGGCGAAATATCTACGTTAAACCCGCCAGACAGGGTTCAGCACGGTTATTGACTACCGTAAATGGAGTACTGCTTGTCGATTCCAATGGGCTAAAGACCCTTAACCTAAGCGGTAATGTCCTCCTAATAACGAGACAGAACTATGTTGGTGTTGTGAAGGATGATGTGGTGGGTATAATCGATGTAATACCACTTAGTATGAGAAGACAGGAGGTTGAGGAATTGCTTAAGCTTAAGGGATTGGTTAATGTTGAGCCGTTTAGGAGGACTAGGCTTGGTGTTGTTATTACGGGCACCGAGATTTACCAAGGCAGGAAGAGCGACCTGTACTACCCAGTCATAAAGGCTAGGGCTGACAGGTTTGGTTGGAGTATTGTGTATAGGGAGGTTGTGCCTGATGATGAGGATAAGATAGCAAGTGCGGTGCGTGAGGCTGTGAACCAGAATGCGGAGACTGTTGTGGTAACTGGTGGTATGTCTGTGGACCCGACTGATAGGACACCAATAGCCATCAAGAGGTTAGGGGCTGAAATAATAGCCTATGGAGTACCTATAAAGCCCACGACAATGACCATGATAGCCCTACTGGGTGATGTACCAATCCTGGCCGTGTCAGCAGGCGGTATCTACTACAGTGATTTCAATGCTCTCGACATATTCCTGCCAAGGTTAATGGCCGACCTAATACCGACAAGGGAGGAAATCGCAGCAATGGGACTTGGAGGACTACTACCAAGTTATAAACTCACGATCCACCCATAACCAGGGCATGGTTTTTCGGTGTCGCGCACTATTTCTCAATCCTTAAACGCCTAAGCACGGTGTTAACGATATCCCTAGCCCTACGGGCTTTATTAAGCAGAGCGCTTGCGTAATCCCTATCATATAACATGCCGGGCGTTAACCCACTTGAGGGTTCTCCATAGGTTGATCGAGCATGTTCCACGGCCACCTCGCGACTCATAAGTGCCAACTCCCTCACAATACTCCTTAAATCCTCAGGTAATTGACTCAACAACGTCAGTAATTGATTAGAGGGATTATGGCTCCACGTCAGTACCTCATACATGGAAATTAGGGCCTTAGCGAAGTTCTCAATGGATAATTGTGAGTAATGGATGCACCCGGCCCAATCACTGACTTGGCAATACATCTCCGCTCGTCTAAGATGCTCATTGGCGAGCGCCAGTCTGTACTTGAGCTCCCCTATTGGGTCTATCATAATACCCTTACCTCAGCCATGGGTTTAGGCAGGATCCAGTAATACGCCCTACCATCCCTAACTCTCCTCAATCCACTCTCAATTATCCTGTGCCTAACATGGGCTAGGAAATCCCGTAGTATACCGGACCTGTCGAGGAGGATTAAGGCGTCCCAATAAATATTCAGGAGTAGGGGCCGTATTATGCCTGGGTTTACGAACTCCTCGAAGTCCATGTCCAACACCGTGAACCCTGAGTAGTCCCTCAGCAGGGCCGTGATTGCCAAATAAATGGCCCTACTCCTCTTCAATTTGTTAATCTTATCGAGCCCCCTATGGAGGATTAATATGTCGACATCACTCCTCTCATTAGCCTCGCACCTAGCCCACGATCCAAAGAGTAGTACAGCTACGTAGTTCTCATTAATTAACCTACTCAACCTCCCCCTAAGGTCGTTAATCACCGAATTACAATCCAGGGACATATTTACATCAATTGCCCAGACCATAACTTAAATCATTTTCTTATTGAGAAGATCTATTTGCTGCCTTCCTCAACCTCTCTGGACACAGCATTGAATAGGCCCTTTATATAGCCTATGGTGTATATCCTCCCTAGGTACGAGTAGCCCGGTGTATACTCAATATCGTTTTCTAGAGTTGGTGTGTGGTCAACCCTTAGGTACCACTCATGGTTAATCTCCAGGAAAGCCTTGGCTGCATTAACGAGGTCTGTTTTACCCTCACCGATGAGCGTCTCCACGAAGTTGTACCTATCACCCCTGACATCCCTGAAGTGTACGAAGTAGATCCTATCCTTGAGCTTTCTGACGGCTCCAGGTATGTCATCAGTCATCAGCGTAAAATTACCCATACAGAAGGTTATACCGTTATACTCACTCCTGTTGAGGCTTATCAACCTCTCGAAGGCCTCCACGCTATTCATTATCCTAGGCACACCCCTATACTCAGGTATGGGTGGATCATCGGGGTGCATCGCAAGCCTAACGTTGGCCTGCTCCGCAATTGGTATAATATAGTCCAGGAAATCCTTAAGGTTTTTCCATAAGTCCTCATGCGTAACCTTACTAACACGTTTGAGTATTGTGGGTGGTGGAGAATTCTCTATATCCTTAATGTTGAAGCCTGTCACGTACATGCCAGCCCTATCCGGTATGTGAGTTCTTGTTCTGGACCAACCAATACCCGCCATCCAACTATAAATCCAAATCCTAATGCCCAACTTACCCATGTTCTCAATAAGTCTCGCTACATTATCGAGCTCCTCCTCCCTCAACTCCCTAATACCGAGCCTAATACCATCAAGTGGCGGATTATCCTCAATAGCAACGAGCTTAATACCATTCTCCTCGAGCATCTCCTTATAACGCATCAATGGTTCGTAATCCCACGGCTTCTCCTCCTCAATCTGCCTCCAATCCCTAAACCACCTAGGCAGTACGCCATCAGCAAAATCCACACCCAATTGTTTGAGAACTCGCCAAAACCAGTTCGGCCTATTCTCAAGTATTATCTCGGCAAACCTAATCTCCATCAAACCAAACTACTAAGGAACACTTAATAAAGCAATGTTCTAACTGGTGTTAATGCTGAAGGCATTATTGCGAATTTAGTAGTTTCGCTATTTTGTAATCATCCACAATGACCACGTAATATTTAAGGGCCTCACGCCACCACGGCTTGGCCAATGCCTTAAAAGCCTCCTCAGGCGTCCAACATATTGGTTCAAGCCTAGGTGGCGCATCGTTAAGCTTCACGCACCTCGTCACGAAATCCGTACCCCTAAAATGCTCGGAAATTATGAGCACATTTACGTCACTCCATAGGTTGAAGTCGCCCCTTGCATAGGATCCGTAGAGTATTACGGTCAATCTACCGAACCTACCCCCTGAGTTTTGCCGCGTAATCACGCAACTCATTGATCACGCGTTCCCTCTCGGCACTCCTCTCCCTAATTACATCATCTAACGACATGGCGAACAACCCCTTATCCAATTACTGATTAGGCTTGCGCAATTTAGGGCTTCCACAGCCTCCTCCCTAGTGTACCTCTCGAAGGGCACGCCCTCAATAAAGGCATCTGGGTAACGTGGCATTACGTGCATCTTATCGAGATAACCAACGCAGAAACGCAGCCTATCACCCGCATTGCCGCAGTAATTAACCAGGTCGTTGAAGAGGGTCACTAGGTTATGCCTAAAGGCTGGCTTACCCATGGCCCTTAACAACGCCTTAAGGCTAACTCAGCCGTTTGCTGGGCCTTGAAGCATGCCCACGAATAATTACTGGCACTCATATCAGCGTCTATGGATCTCAAGGTGTACTCAGCCTGCCTAATCCATCTACCATACTCATCACAATCAAGTGGTTATGTCATCTATAGATAATTAATGCAATCTCTCTAAAAGGTTCTTGCCGATAAGTGCTTGTTTGGATTAATCTAACATATAAGATATGTACTTAATAAGCCCTATCTAAGGATTAAAGTTCAATGAGCATCTTCGGTTGGGTTGGTAAAATCCTTTACGTAGATCTTAGTGCTGGTAAGACCTGGATTGAAGACGTTAGCGATGACGTTTATGATAAGGTGCTTGGCGGTGAAGGCTTGGCTGCGTACATAATATACAAGAGATTTAGGGATATTAAGGGCCCGCTTGATCCAAGCAATATCCTAGTCTTTGCAAGCGGTCCTCTAACCAGTGAGTTAATACCGCAGAGCGGTAGGGTGTCCATAGGCTTCATATCGCCCTTAACCGGTGTGTGGGGCTCGACGCATGTGGGTACGAGGTTTGGCTACGAAATTAAGAGGGCTGGTTTTGATGCGATAGTAATTTTGGGAAAGGCTGAGAAACCGGTCTATGTTTATGTTAGTGATGGTTTCGTAGACATTAGGGATGCAGGTAAATATTGGGGCTTAGATATTATTGAAACCATAAACTCCATCAGGAGAGACCTGGGGGATAACTCTGTTAGGGCCTTAGCCATAGGACCGGCTGGTGAGGGGCTTGTTAAATTTGCAACGATAGCTAATGAGGAGGGTATTGGTGGTAGGGCTGGTGGTGGGGCAGTCATGGGTAGTAAGAACCTCAAGGCCATAGTTGTTAAGGGAACAAGACCAATAGAGTTTGCTTATCCTGAGGAGTTAAGGAGATACGTTAGGGACCTAAATATTAGACTCGGTAGCTCAGCTAGGGGTGTCTCGCTCAGGAAGTTTGGTAGTGCTGGTAGTGTTGGTATTTATCATGAGATTGGTAACATACCGATTAGGAACTTCCTTTGGGGTAGGTGGGATGATAATGAGGTGTTTAAAATAACTGGAGAGACGATGGCTAAGACGATACTCGAGAGGCCATTCCCATGTACAACATGTCCAGTGGCCTGCAAGAGATTTGTTAGGGTGAAGCCGGGTAAGTGGTTCGAGAGTGAGTTCAGGGGTTTAGGCCCTGAATACGAGACAATAAGCCTGTTTGGGACAAACCTGCTAATTAGTGATTTGGAGGCTATTGCAAAGATGAATGAGCTCTGTGATAGACTTGGTCTTGACACAATATCTACGGGCAATGTAATAGGGTTCATATTCGAGGCTGCCGAGAGGGGATTAATCAATAAGGAGGTTGATGGATTAAGGCTTGAGTGGGGTAATGCGGACACCGTGGTGAGGCTTATACAGAAGATTGCGTATAGGGAAGGGATTGGGGACTTACTCGCCGAAGGCGTTAAGAGGGTTTCTGAGAAAATAGGTGGTCGAGAATTCGCAGTCCATGTTAAAGGACTCGAAATGCCAGCCCACGATGGTAGAGCATTCTTCGCCCATGCACTCAGCTTCATGACCATAAACAGAGGCGCTGACCACCTGGGTTGGCCCCACATGCCCTGGAGGGGTATTGCCGTGCCGGAGCTAGGGATCAATGCACGTGATGATAGATATAATGAGAGCGAGGAGGTTGTCGATATTGTAATTAAAATGCAGAATTTAATGACGGTATATGATTCTCTCGTTATGTGTAAATACGCATTTACGGCTGGATTGACGGTAACAGACATAATAAACTTACTCAAGTACGCCACAGGCAGGGAGTATACTGTGAACAAGTTAATGGAGATTGGGGACAGGATTTGGAAGATAGAGAGGTGGATAGACAACCAGCTAGGGGTGACGAGCAAGGACGATAAACTACCACAGAGAATGCTCACACCACATGCAAATAGGAGCGATACTAAGGTACCAAGCATAGTGGAGAAGTGGTTACCAATATATTATAAAAAGAGGGGATTAACGGAGGACGGAAGGATTAAAGAATTAGACGTATAATCTAATACCTAGTAGCACTTTTACGCACAACATTTGGTGGATCATTTACATGCCTCCAGAGGCCCCTACTGAAACTTATGACTTGAATGCCCAATTCATCTATCGTAATGTCAGTCATTAGAGGCTCCGTTAAATTTTCATCAACAGCTATGTACACCCGCGCCTGAGATAGTACCCTGCCTACATCATCCAGTAACTGCGCCAGCACGGTATTCCTCGACATATAATTATGGGTAACTCCTGATGCTAGTTCAACCTCTATCAAATCCATATCGTCTATATTAAGCCCAATGTCCCTGGCTATGCTCGGTGTCACGGCGATTACAGGAACCTCACTCTCAGCGCCACCATTAACAAGCACGATTATCTCAGAACTGCGCCCTGTGCTCTCATTGATCAATCTTACCCTTACCCTCACTACCACCTTCGACACCCACCCTAGCGTATCTCCTAACTACCCTATACTTGCCGTATTTCAACTTGACATCCTTACGTAACTTAACCCTACCCTCGAGTAATGCTTTAAGCATCTCCTCATTAATCATGACCCTCTTAACCACGTATTTTTAATAGTTAGGGCTTCTAAAAGCCTTGCTTTAAAGCGTGCTTATCCCGTATAGTCTTTGGTATGGTATTAGTACAGTCCTTGGATCTATATGGACATCCACAACGTAGGCCTTATCTGTATTCAATGCCTCCTCCAATGCGTTCATCAACTCACTCCTATCGTTAACCACAACACCCTTAGCACCAAGGGATTCAGCTAGCATTGCAAAGTTTACCTGTGGTAACCTCACCAATTCATCAGTAACCCCTCCAAACCTAACCTTCTCGTAAATCCCAAGGACCCTAAGGCTGAGTCGTTAAAAACCACGATCTTAGACTTAGCCCTATATTGGACTGCCGTGGACACCTCAAGACCCGTCATTAGGAATCCGCCATCACCAACGAGACCAACAACATCCCTATCAGAGTACATAATGGATGCGACAATAGCACCTGGTACGGCGAGTCCCATTGAGGCATAACTGGTTGTTGTTATGTACCTTTCACCCTGGTATTAGAAAACTTTATTCCACGTGCATGGCATCACCAATAAATACTGTATTCTTTCTCACGAATACATTCCTAACAGCCTTAATGACCTCCCAGGGCTTTATACCTCCTGATAAGTCGGTGCGATATTTATTGAGATTCTCATTCTCCAGGGACCTAGTCTCCTTAACTTACCAGGTATGTCCTCCAACATCGTGTTAGGTATGGTTAAGAAGCCGTTCCTCTCCTCTCCATCCTACCAAGCTCATCCTTAAAGCACCACACGCCCTCAAATGGGTCAAGTATTACGATGCGTAATTTGCTGAGTAGGGCGTCGTTTAGTAATATAAACCTGCCCCTAGTTATGTAGGCGTACGCCTTCACGGGTCCCTCGACCCTATCTTCGGTTATTACGTATATATCAAGGGGATCCGTTAGCCTTGGTAGGAAGACCCTACTACCATCAGCTAGCACCCTCTCGATCAGGACTACGTTGGGCCCCTCCCCTAGTAATTCTCTCACGAGCTCCTGAGGAAGCACAACCTCCGGCTCTCTCCCCGCAAAACCGCTATTGGCTATTCCAAGGCCTTCCACGCACTTATCGCCATAACACACCCTAATCCTTAGTCTCAGAACCACTACCCAACACCTCCTCTGGTAGTAAGATGGTTGGTATAAGTTCTTCTACATCCTCAATAAGCTCTGGCGGTAGAATAGTCAATATTACCTCATTATCCATGCCCTACCAAGCAGGTAGTGGACACTACGGTTTAATAAACCTTGCCCAAAACCTTGATTTCATATTAACGTAATGTGGTGTCCTCCGTGATAATGCTTATTTAAGTACTACCTGTACAACTATGCGTAAATGATAATACCTAGTGAGTGGGTTGAGAAGGCGGATGCGTTTTTCATGGATGCCGAGAGGCACGTAAATGATGGATTATATTGGTTATCATGTTCGAGTCGCAACAAGCCGCTGAGTTATACCTTAAGGGCTTAATTGTCGCCAAGGCAGGAACATACCCATTTACTCACGACTTAGCTGAGCTGCTTAGGGTTGCTAAGTCCCTTGGTTTCGACTTTTCCAATGAGTTATACGTTCATGCCGACGCATTGAGTGGTGAGTATACACTATCTAGGTATCCAGGTAGGAAGCCTAGGGTTTATAATGATGAGACGGCTAGGAGGTGGTATGCAAGGAGGATCATCGAGTGGGTTAGATCGGTTGCTAAGGATCCTTAGTGAGAGCATTAGTAAAGGCGATGAGCTGCTGCGTGGGTTCGCATCCAGGGTGTCCAGCGAGTATCCAAGTAGTACTATTGTGCTCTTCGGCTCCCGGGCTCGTGGTGATTACATGCCTTACAGTGATTATGATGTTGCTGTGGTGTTTAGGAAGGTTCCTGATGAAAGAGAGTTAATGCTTAGGATTAGGGGATTAAAGCCTGGTGGTCTATCCC
>NZ_LCWN02000153.1:0-18582 GCF_002078205.2 Vulcanisaeta sp. EB80 | reverse complement strand
ACCAGCAACACTACTATTCACATCAGGAACAACTGGGTTACCGAAGGGTGGTTACCACACGCATAGAGGCCTCGTGCTTCATACACTCTCGACAGCATTAGCCGTTAAGAACCCGCCAGTGAATGCTTCACAGGATGATGTTGCTATGGTACTAGTCCCGATGTATCACGTACATGCATGGGGTTGGCCGTGGTCAACCATGCTAGGTGGGCATAGGAAGATTGTTTATCCTGGGCGTTTTGATTGGGGTCATATATTGAGGATTATACATGAGGAAGGCGTCACATTCAGTGCTGGAGTGCCCACCATACTTTATAACCTACTCACGCACCCTGACTCGCCGAAGTACGACCTAAGCAGGCTCAAGTTCATAGTCGGCGGTTCGACTAGGTCTGTTACGTCTGGTGCTCCGAATAGTCTCAATTGGAATCTCTCCTCCCTAACGCCTATGTTCTTCAACCTCTTCTTCCAATTCTCGAACCTCCTAACCGTGTTGTAGTTCGCGGTTATGAAGTGGCAGTCACCAAGCCTACAACCTGTAACAAAAACACCAGCAGCACCCAACTCAAAGGCCCTCTTAACATGCTTCCAGGACAACCTAGAACTACACTGAAGCCTAATGATGCGTGCATAGGGTGGGTACTGCAACTTAAAGATGCCAGCATTATCAGCAGCCCAGTAGGAGCAGTAGGCACAAGTGAACATAACAACCTTCCCCTCAGCCCCCTCAGCCAAAGCAGCCTCAACCTGAGCCAAAATAGCGTCCTTGGACTTAAGGCACCACCACTTGGCCTTGCCTGGATAGCCGCAGTTCTAGAGAGGGCTGGCCATAAGGTTAGGATAATTGACTCACCCACCGAGGGCATTGACTTAGGCTCATTCATTAGTGAGGTTAAGGCCTGGGGACCTGACGTAGTTGGCTTAACTGCATTAACACCCACGATATACAAGGCCTACGACACGGTTAAGGCGATTAAGGAGTATGATAAGGATCTACCGGTCATAATGGGTGGGCCTCACGTAACCTTCATGTACGATGAGGCCTTAAGCCACGGCGTGGATGTTGTTGTTAGGGGTGAGGGCGAGTACACCACGCTGGAGCTCGTTAATACCCTTGAGAAGGTTGGCATGGATAGGGATGCGCTTAAGGAGGTTAAGGGCACGGTAAGCCGCAAACCAATGAGCCGCCCTAAGGGAGCCCTCGCCCTTCAGGGCGGGGAGGAGGTCGGCTGAAGGCTATGCCCTCCTGAAGGCTATGCCCTCCCCTGTAACCACCTCCTCGGCCAGCCCCACCCTCACTAGCCTCATAAGGTGGGCCAGGGCCTCCCCCACGGCGAAGTACCTCTCGTAGGGGCTCATGTCGGCCCAGGCGGCGGCCCTAGTCCTCCACCTCAGCCTCCTGGCCACGTCGTAGAGGGTGGCCGGCGAGGCGGATATTATGGCCAGCACCTGCCTCAGCCTCTCCTCATGATGGGCCTCTATCTCCGCGGCCCTCCTCGCTACGTCCCTAACTTCGTCCCTGTGGCCGGGCCACGCCAATCCTATGCCCTCGCCCTGGAGCCTCCTGAGGGTCCTCAGGTACTCGCCTAGGGCGTCCCTTGACGTGTTGTCAAGGACGGTGGTGTTGCGATTGTTGATTTGCCGCCGATGAGTGTGGCCCAGCCTGAGTTTGTTGATTTGTTGGGTAGGGCTGATGCCGTGGTTGTTGTTAGTTCGTATGAGCCTGACTCGGTTGTCTCTGCGGATAGGGTTTTGGAGGCCTTCCCAGGTGAGAGGGTTGTTAGGGTCTGTAATAGGATACCCACGGAGGGCTGTAGGTATTACCTAAAGATAACGCCTGAGAATCCCTTCTTCGTCATTGGTGAGCCCAGTAACTTCAGGACTTTTGGTGCGTTGGTTAATGAGTTGGGCTTTGCAGGTGAGGCTAGGGCTGAGAGGGTTAATAGGGAGTTTGTGGTTGGTGGTATAAGGGCAAAGCTTGTTGCGTCATGGGATCCGTACCTAATCCTGGGTGTTGAGGCGTTGTCTAAGTGGTATTACGCCGCATTGCCTGGCGTTAGGCCGGTCGAGGATTTGGTCCGCGCGGAGCTACGCCGCCTGGGCCGCCCCGGGCTCCATCCTGTCCATACAGGCGCCGGCGTACGGCGAGCTGGGCGGGCTGGTGGTCTACCGGCCTAACGCCACGGATCTGGCGCTGACCGTCGGCGAGCCGGTGAGCCTAGAGGTGGCGTACAGCCCAGACTACACGAGGCTCGCGGCGCTGGCGACCGCGGCCGCCGCGGCAGCCCTGCTGGTGTTGCTTAAAAGGCGCAGGCCCGCCTCCCGACTCCCGCGTTCCGCGTAGGACGGAGCGCCTCGAGCGACTTTATAGGTATGTAGTTACTACATAGGTATGTTGTTTATGGACAGACCGGCCGAGAGGCCAGAGGAGCTTTTCGACAAGAAGGGGGAGCTAGAGCAAGCGGCCAGCGCCGCGGCCTAAGACAGCCGATGGGAGCGCATCTGGGCCGCTCGAGGGGCCTCCCGAGGTCGGTTGAGGCGGGGTGCTCAGCTTCAGAGACGCGCCCCGTTGGCGGGATGGAGTGATCCGGCCGCGGCGCTGGGCAGAGGCACAAGGCGGCGGATCCGGAGCTACTGCGCCAGCCTGTCTCTGAACTCCTCCACCGCCTTCTGGATCTCCCCGGCCAGCTGGAGGTCCCTCTCGGGTTAAGTCTGGTAGGATAGTGCCTGTGGGTGGTATGTGGGTTGAGAGTGATGCCAATCTACCTGGTGGTGAGTCCCTCGTTAGGCAGTTCCTATATGGGCAGAGGTTCCTCCTTAGGGAGTTTGGTTCGATAACGGATATTGGTTGGTTACCCGACACCTTTGGCTTTCCAGCGTCACTACCACAGATACTCAGGAAGGCAGGTATTAAGGTGTTCTTTGAGCATAAGATGTATTGGAACACCATAAACAGATTCCCATACTCCGTATTCCTGTGGGAGGGCATTGATGGCTCTGTAATACCCACGGTGAACTACGCAACATACGGCGCAGACCTGACGCCGAGGCAGATAATAAGGGCTTGGTCCGACCACACAAGCCCTGAGCTACCCGCCTTCCTACCCTTCGGTAAGGGTGATGGTGGTGGAGGACCAACATGGCTAATGCTCGAGAGGTACAGGGCGTATAGGGAGTTACCAGGCCTCCCCAGGCTTGTTATGGGTGATTTGAGGGAGTTTGTAAATGCCATACATGGTGATGACTCATTACCCAGGTGGAGAGGTGAGTTATACCTGGAGATACATAGGGGTGTCTATACAAATGGCGTTAGGCTAAAGCAGTTGGTTAGGAGACTGGAGACTAGGTTGAGGGAGTTGGAGACCTGGAGCGTGGTTGCTGGTGTTCGCAAGAGCTATGAGGAGCTTTGGCACCCACTCCTCGAGGCCGAGTATCACGACCCAATGGGCGCCACGTCAACAAAGGCTGTGTATGAGGAGGTGGTCAGGGACCTAGAGGACGATTTAAGTCGGGTTGAGGGCGAGCTGGATAAGGTGCTCAGGACAATGCTTGGCCCTGGTCAATGGGTATCCATAGTTAATCCACTACCCTGGCCCCGTAGGGATTTAGTCATCGTTAAGGAACCACTTAAGGGGTTACCAACCCAGAGAGTTGATGGTGGTTATTTAGTGCTTGTTGATGCGCCGCCGCTTGGTTATAGGTCGTTTGAAGTGGGTGATGGTGCCTCGATGGGTGATGTGGCCGTTAGTGATTACTATGTTGAGAATTCCGTAATTAGGGTTGTTATTGGGGATGGTAGGTTTAGGGTGTTTGATAAGGAGGTGGGTAGGTGGGCTGTCGATGATGGTTACCTAATGGCCTGTGAGGACATGCCGAGTAGATGGGATGGTTGGGACATTGATGCCTACTACAGGAGGGTTTGCTGGAGGCTGAAGCCGGGTGACGTGAGGGTTGTTGAGGGTGGACCGTTGAGGGGTTGTTTCGAGGTTAATTACCAGTTTAGGAGGTCGAGCATTAAGCAGAGGATTTGCGTTAATGCGTTCAGTAGGCGCATTGATATTGAGAATGAGGTTGATTGGAGGGAGAGACTCACCCTGCTAATTAGCAGGGTGAGTCTCTCCCTCCAATCAACCTCATTCTCAATATCAATGCGCCTACTGAACGCATTAACGCAAATCCTCTGCTTAATGCTCGACCTCCTAAACTGGTAATTAACCTCGAAACAACCTCTCAACGGTCCACCCTCAACAACCCTCACGTCACCCGGCTTCAGCCTCCAGCAAACCCTCCTGTAGTAGGCATCTATGTCCCAACCATCCCATCTACTCGGCATGTCCTCACAGGCCATTAGGTAACCATCATCGACAGCCCACCTACCCACCTCCTTATCAAACACCCTAAACCTACCATCCTCAATGATCACCCTAATTACGGAATTCTCAACATAGTAATCACCAACGGCCACATCACCCATCGAGGCACCATCACCCACCTCAAACGACCTATAACCAAGCGGCGGCACATCAACAAGCACTAAATAACCACCATCAACCCTCTGGGTTGGTAACCCCTTAAGTGGTTCCTTAACGATGACCAAATCCCTACGGGGCCAGGGCAGTGGATTAACTATGGACACCCATTGACCAGAGCCAAGAATTGTCCTGAGCACCTTATCCAGCTCGCCCTCAACCCTACCTAAATCGCCCTCTAGGTCCCTAACCACCTCCTCATACACGGCCTTCGTCGACGTGGCGCCCATTGGGTCGTGATACTCAGCCTCGAGGAGTGGGCGCCAAAGCTCCTCATAGCTCCTGCGAACACCAGCAACCACGCTCCAGGTCTCCAACTCCCTCAACCTAGTCTCCAGTCGCCTAACCAACTGCTTTAGCCTAACGCCATTCGTATAGACACCCCTATGTGCCTCTAGGTATAACTCACCCCTCCACCTGGGTAGCGAGTCATAACTGAGTACGGCGTTTACGAACTCCCTCAAATCACCCATGACAAGCCTGGGGAGGCCCGGTAACTCCCTGTACGCCCTGTACCTCTCGAGCATTAGCCATGTTGGTCCTCCACCACCATCACCCTTACCGAAGGGTAGGAAGGCGGGTAGCTCGGGGCTTGTGTGGTCTGCCCAAGCCCTTATTATCTGCCTCGGCGTTAGATCCGCGCCGTATGTTGCATAATTCACCGTGGGTATTACAGAACCATCAATGCCCTCCCACAGGAATACGGAGTATGGGAATCTGTTTATGGTGTTCCAATACATCTTATGTTCAAAGAAAACCTTGATCCCCGCCTTCCTGAGTATTTGCGGCAGTGACGCGGCGAAGCCGAAGGTGTCGGGTAACCAGCCAATATTCGTTATCCAACCAAACTCCCTAAGGAGGAACCTCTGCCCATATAGGAACTGCCTAACGAGGGACTCACCACCAGGTAGATTGGCATCACTCTCAACCCACATACCACCCACAGGCACTATCCTACCAGACTTAACCTGGTCCTCCTTTTCAATCAGTAAATACATCAAATGCTGGTCTTTATAATGTGACAGTCATAATACTAATTATGGTTGTGGCAACATATATAATTTATCGATTAATTAAGCGTGGCTCAATAAAGGCATTCGAGACATTAAAGAATGTTTTATTGGCAATAGTCATAATAAGCTCCACATTATTCTATGTATCAACCTACGTATACGGCTATGAAATAAAGCCTCTCATTGAATATCCCCTCTCACCGTTGATACTTACGATAGTCATTAGCGCGTTAATACTGTACGCCGCGATTAAGGCTAGGAATACTGTAGTCAGGGCTTTTGCAATAAGCGCGTATAGCTCCATGGCAGGCGTGATATTCACAATAGCCTTACCTGCATGGACACTGGCCATATTACTAGTGGCGTTACCGCTTTATGACATAGTGATGGTATACAAAGGCTTACTTGGTAAGCTCGTCACAGAGCTCTCGAAGTATGGTGAGGGTAAATACCCAATACTCAGGGGTTTAATCCTCGACATGGATGGTATAGGCATTGGTGTTGGCGACCTGGTGCTTTACGCAACCCTGGTCTCCTTAACAATGCTTGAGTATGAGAATTATGGTTTCACGTTTATCGAGGGATTGATGGCATCATTGGTATCCTTGTTGGGCATATTGATTGGGCTTTACGTGACATTTAAGTACATACTACCAATTAAGAGGTATGCACCAGCTTTACCAGTACCAATACTGCTTGGTTCAATACCACTGCTTTACTTGGTGACGATCTTATTATGAACATCATAGTTGAACATGTTCATTTCTCCTTAGTATTTCCCGTTCCTTCTGCGTCGGGTATTTCCTAAGTATTTGTATCCATGGGTTATCAATAACCTCGGTAAACGTTGATTCTACCACGTTGATGAGTTGGGCACGGCTAATAAATATTGAATGGATAAAATATAGCGTTATATAATCTCCATACCGAACACAGAGGGTACCCTTATTAGTGCGATATTGAGGTAGGTTCTGTGCGTAGGGTTGGGATTGTTGGTGTTGGTATGTCAGCTTTTGGTGTTAGAAATGACGTGGCTATACAAGAACTTGCCTGGGAAGCGGTTAAGGAGGCCCTCGCCGATGCCGGTCTAACGCAGAGGGATATTGAGATATCCGTGGTTGGTAGCGCCGGCACCAGAACCTATGAACTATATCCAGCGGTACCAATCAATGAGTATAGCGGTTTTAGTGAAAAGGGTCCTATAAGGGTTGAAGCAGCCTGTGCCACGGGTAGTGCCGCACTAACCGTTGCTTATAACATGGTTGCCTCTGGTTTCGTTGACATAGCCATGGCAATCGGTGTAGAGAAAATGAATGAGGTCGACACACCAACCTCGCTAGCTGTTGGTGGCAGAGGTGGCAATTATTTATGCTGGTCCTCCTTTTCAATCAGTAAATACATCAAATGCTGGTCTTTATAATGTGACAGTCATAATACTAATTATGGTTGTGGCAACATATATAATTTATCGATTAATTAAGCGTGGCTCAATAAAGGCGTTCGAGACATTAAAGAATGTTTTATTGGCAATAGTCATAATAAGCTCCACATTATTCTATGTATCAACCTACGTATACGGCTATGAAATAAAGCCTCTCATTGAATATCCTCTCTCACCGTTGATACTTACGATAGTCATTAGCGCGTTAATACTGTACGCCGCGATTAAAACTAGGAACACTGTGGTTAGGGCTTTTGCAATAAGCGTGTATAGCTCCATGGCTGGCGTGATATTCACAATAGCCCTACCGGCATGGACACTGGCCATATTACTAGTGGCGTTACCGCTTTATGACATAGTGATGGTATACAGAGGCTTACTTGGTAAGCTCGTCACAGAGCTCTCGAAGTATGGTGAGGGTAAATACCCAATACTCAGGGGTTTAATCCTCGACATGGATGGTATAGGCATTGGTGTTGGCGACCTTGTGCTTTACGCAACCCTGGTCTCCCTAACAATGCTTGAGTATGAGAATTATGGTTTCACGTTTATCGAGGGATTGATGGCATCATTGGTATCCTTGTTGGGCATATTGATTGGGCTTTACGTGACATTTAAATACATACTACCAATTAAGAGGTATGCACCAGCATTACCAGTACCAATACTGCTTGGTTCAATACCACTGCTTTACTTGGTGACGATCTTATTATGAACATCATAGTTGGGCATGTTCATTTCTCCTTAGTATTTCCCGTTCCTTCTGCGTTGGGTATTTCCTAAGTATTTGTATCCATGGGTTATCAATAACCTCGGTAAACGTTGATTCTACCACGTTGATGAGTTGGGCACGGTTAATAAATATTGAATGGATAAAATATAGCGTTATATAATCTCCATACCGAATACAGAGGGTACCCTTATTAGTGCGATATTGAGGTAGGTTCTGTGCGTAGGGTTGGGATTGTTGGTGTTGGTATGTCAGCTTTTGGTGTTAGAAATGACGTGGCTATACAGGAACTTGCCTGGGAAGCGGTTAAGGAGGCTCTCGCCGATGCCGGTCTAACGCAGAGGGATATTGAAATATCCGTGGTTGGTAGCGCCGGCACCAGAACCTATGAACTATATCCAGCGGTACCAATCAATGAGTATAGCGGTTTTAGTGAGAAGGGTCCTATAAGGGTTGAAGCAGCCTGTGCCACGGGTAGTGCTGCACTAGCCGTTGCTTATAACATGGTTGCCTCTGGTTTCGTTGACATAGCCATGGCAATCGGTGTAGAGAAAATGAATGAGGTCGACACACCAACCTCGCTAGCTGTTGGTGGCAGAGGTGGCAATTATTTATGAAACCACCAATACCCAGTTATTAACATAGAAGAAAAATAAAATAAGCAATGATTTATGAAGAATAAATATGGCACCAAACCCAATAAGGATACCGGTGGCATTCATAGATCCAGTCATAGGTGACCTGGGCGGACCGCCTGAATCGAGTAGGTGGATTGAGGAGAGGAGGGCTGCGTTCATGAATGCTGTGAGGGGTGAGTATTCGGGTGTTGATTTTGAGTTCTATGACATTAGGGATTTGGTTAATGTTCAGGAGTTCCTCAATAGGGAGGGTAACGCCGTTGGTTATGTTGTTGTGTCCCTGAACTCGATAATGGGGTATATAGACCCGATAATCAGGAGTGGTAAGCCCGTGATCATAATAGCCGAGGCATACGCAGGTGCTGGTGAGTTCATGCTGGGCCTTAGTAAGGCGGTTGATGAGGGTTACCCAGTCATTGGCGTTACAACAAGGGATATAACGAGTAAGTACGCCATATCCAAGATCAAGTACCTAATAGCCCTGGCTAAACTAAGGAATAGTAAGGTGTTGTTTGTGGTTTCACCAAGCCTGAAATCCCACCTCACGTGGCAGTTTGGTCCCAACACGGACATGTACAGCGTGCTTAGGCTCATCCAATCAATAACGGGTGTAACACCAATAATAATGGATGCCAATGAGTTTAGGGCGAGGTTCTTTGACAATGTTGATCAGAGGGAGGCGGAGGCCGTGGCCGAGGCCTGGATTAGGAATGCGGAGGCTGTTTATGATGATTCGAGAGAGGAAATCGTGAATTCAGCAAAGCTTTACCTGGCAATGAGGAGGGCGGTTAGGGAGTTGGGTGTTAATGCCATAGCCGTCGACTGCATAGTGCTGTACAACACCGGCTTATTGAAGGCATGGCCGTGCCTGGGTTATATGCAGTTGTGGTATGACAATATAATACCAGTCTGCGAGGCCGACCCATACGCCGCAGTACCAATACTCATAGCCAAATACCTATTCGGTAGGAATGGCTTCACCGTCAATGTCGGCGTTGATACAGAACGTGGCGAGTTCGTTTATCACCACTGTTACGCACCAACGAATCCACATGGCAGTGAGAAACCCGAGGTGCCCTACATAATAACGAAGGCACACCTAGGCACTAAGCACGCGTCAATACACGTTAAGTTACCAACCAATGAAACTGTCACAGTAATTGGATTTAACCCAGAGGAGAGGTTGTTATCGGTGCATGTTGCTAAGGCCTCCAATAATGAGTATGCACCGCAGGCCTGCGCCACGAAACTTATTGGTTCTGGAAATGTTAATGTTGTTGTTCGTAATTGGCGCTGGAGGGGTGGTTGGCATAGGGTGGTTGTGTATGGGGACTTTAGGAGGGAGCTTGAGGAGTTCGCCACATTGCTGGGTCTTGATTTGATCAATGAGGATTTATAACCTCAATTATGTAATACCACCTAATTGGTTTGGGCAAATCAACCCTATAGGAGACAACCCTAGCCACTGGAACAGTCATGTCGAACCTAAGCCCAACCTCCCTATCAGCCTTATCCCTGAAGTAATAAATCTCATTAACCACATCCTCCCCAGCCTTAGCCTTAAGTATCTCGTAGTACTCAAGGGCAGGCGTCTCAACCCTCAGGTAACCAAAGGATTCAGCAACCCTGGCTAACCTATCGAAAACCTGCAGCATTGGATAATACTCCTCAGGAGTCAAGTCCCTCATGCCACGCACAGGCTTTAAATCCATCAAAATCAAAATAGTCCCTTGATTTTTATTTTTAAACCCACACCCATCTATTGATTAATTGCACGAAACAACACAATCACCACCGTTGTGATTGCATTAACTAATCAATTACTTAACTACTCTTTGTATTTTACGGTAATGAAACCTTCGTTCTATAGTGAAGCAAGGAGCATTGTTACGAAATTTATATGTGTAACAATGTAAATTATTAATCCGATGGTTATGGGTATGATGAGGGGTATGTGGTAGGACGTGAGGACTGGCGTATCAATACTTATCCTACCCTGGGACAACCACTCACTCAATAATTCCCTTGGATCCTCAATATCAAGGCCAAGCCTAATCACCGGTTCAAAGCCATCCTCACCCAAGGCCTGGGCCACCGAGTAATTATTAGGGTTTCTAAACACCTTATATGCAGGTACGCACATTAGTATGGCCAGGTATAGAATCTTCCCAAGACTTCGCGACCTCATCAATGCCTCGCATTGCTTACCGTACCTAATGTTTTGAATTACGTTGTATGGTACATAGATTATTAGGGCTATTATTAGTGAGTTTATGAGCACCGATATTGGGGTCATATTAACAATACTCAGCGTCATATTCGGTAGGGTGACTGGTGGTATTGAGGCTGATATGAACATTATGGACTTGGAATCAGCACCACCCATCGCCCTTAACCAATACGCAGCCAAACCAAATGCCGCACCAAAGACCATACTGGCTATGTAAAGAAATAACTCATGAAGACTAAGTGCTAGGTAAATGCCGAGTGGTACGCATACTAATGCGCCGGCTATCCACGTCCAGTCACTAATCTCCCTGGTCTTTAGATCCTGGATTGAGGCGATTAATTGAATTAGAATGACAATGATATAATCCATAATTAGTAATAAACCTCGGTCAAGCACAAGCGCGATGAGCTGGTGAAAGGTAATTAAGGATATTGCATAATATCCACGGTGGTAATAAATTAAAAGGTCCTTACCAATGAATTAGTTATGTCACGGAGAGTTGCGATTGTGGGTGTTGGTTGGTACGGGTTTAGGCCCGTGGTGGAGGAGGCGTCCTTCAGGGAGATGATGTTCGAGGCAGCGGTTAGGGCTTATGAGGACGCGGGTGGTATATACCACCCGCGTCCTCATAAGCCCTAACCGCTGCCTCGAACATCATCTCCCTGAAGGACGCCTCCTCCACCACGGGCCTAAACCCGTACCAACCAACACCCACAATCGCAACTCTCCGTGACATAATTAATTCATTGGTAAGGACCTTTTAATTTATTACCACCGTGGATATTATGCAATATCCTTAATTACCTTTCACCAGCTCATCGCGCTTGTGCTTGACCGAGGTTTATTACTAATTATGGATTATGTCATTGTCATTCTAATTCAATTAATCGCCTCAATCCAGGATCTAAAGACCAGGGAGATTAGTGACTGGACGTGGATAGCCGGCGCATTAATATGCGTACCACTCGGCATCTACCTAGCACTTAGTCTTCGTGAGCTATTTCTTTACATAGTCAGTATGGTCTTTGGTGCGGCATTTGGTTTGGCTGCGTATTGGTTAAGGGCGATGGGTGGTGCTGATTCCAAGTCCATAATGTTCATATCAGCCTCAATACCACCAGTCACCCTACCGAATATGGCGCTGAGTATTGTTAATATGACCCCAATATCGGTGCTCATAAACTCACTAATAATAGCCCTAATAATCTATGTGCCATACAACGTAATTCAAAACATTAGGTATGGTAAGCGATGCGAGGCATTGATTAGGTCACAAGGTCTCAAGAAAGCCCTATACCTAGTTACGTTAATGTGCGTGCCCGCATATAAGGTGTTTAGAAACCCTAATAATTACTCGGTGGCCCAGGCCTTGGGCGAAGATGGCTTTGAACCGGTGATTAGGCTTGGCCTTGACGTTGAGGATCCAAGGGAATTATTGGGTGAGTGGTTATCCCAGGGTAGGATAAGTATTGATACGCCAGTCCTCACGTCCTACCACATACCCCTCATCATACCCATAACCATCGGGTTAATAATTTACATTGTTGCACATATAAATTTCGTAACAATACTCCTTGCTTCACTATAGCACGAAGGTTTCATCACCGTAAAATACAAAGAGCAGCTAAGTAATTGATTAGTTAATGCAATCACAACGGTGGCGATTGTGTTGCTTCGTACAATTAATCAATAGATGGGTGCGGGTTTAAAAATAAAAAATCAAGGGACTATTTTGATTTTGATGGATTTAAAGCCTGTGCGTGGCATGAGGGACTTGACTCCTGAGGAGTATTATCCAATGCTGCAGATTTTCGATAGGTTAGCCAGAGTTGCTGAATCCTTTGGTTACCTGAGGGTTGAGACGCCTGCCCTTGAGTACTACGAGATACTTAAGGCCAAGGCTGGGGAGGATGTGGTTAACGAGATTTATTACTTCAGGGATAAGGCTGATAGGGAGGTTGGGCTTAGGTTCGACATGACTGTTCCAGTGGCTAGGGTTGTCTCCTATAGGGTTGATTTGCCCAAACCAATTAGGTGGTATTACATAAAGATGAAGGTGTTCTACCTAGGGCAGGAGGTGTTCAACCAGATAGTGCCCGTGCCACCACCCAATGAGAACGTAATAATCACACCAACAGGGCAGGTAACATACACAACGAGCCCGGTGACCGTCTATATAGCGGGCACGCCAGTCACGATACCGCCGAACGGCACAATAATCATTGAGACGAGCGTGTACCCAGTCACCTTCAACATAACCAGTAAGAGCGGTCTATACCCAGTGGGCAACACCTACCTAGGGCTAACCTTCACCGACGTATTGTATAGGCAGTACGTGATGGGTGGCTCAGCACTAGCTACGCCGATAGCCCTCACGTACATAAACAACACAGCATACCCATTCAACGTGACGAGCTTCGGAATACTAACTGTTCCAGACCTCTACTTATTAACAAAGGGCACTTACGCAATAGTTGAGACGTACCAGACAACAACCACCGACTATAACCCACAGGCGGTGGCTAGCGAGGAGTTAATTAACAGCACGTATTCACTGGCAGGTTACGTACTGCCCAACCTAGGCGGCTTCTTCGTTAATTCAAGCAGCCCAACAACAAGCCTAACACCGCTATACATGACCAGCATATTCCCGAACGTATTCAGCGCAACACCGAATGCCGTTGCGTTTAACCTAACCATGGGTATACCGATATATGCCCACGTAGGGACAACAATAACAGCAACGGCGACCCCGAACGACACCTTCCTATACGCACCATCAAGCGCCTACAGTGAGTATAGGTTATTGGTTAATGAGTCATTGATGGAGCCCATAACGCCAATACCTGCTGTAATCGATGGTTCATCACAGTCCCTATATGCAATGAGCCTGAGCGGTGTGTATCCACTAATAAACGCGACTGAGGTTACTCAGTCAGCATCGAGCGTTGTTTACTTCAACTATACCACGTATCCGAACCTGGCGAGCTATAGGCTGTGGGAGGCCTACATCAACGCCACCGGCATGACTTCTGTGACCAACGCCACCATAGGCATATACGCATACAATGGGACTTGGTACTACGTGTACAGCGTCAATGTTACGCAGCAGTTCCAGGAGGCCATGGTTAGGACAATACCGCTGTACGTGTACCTGAGCTATAGCAAGATAAGCAGTGTTGTGCAGTCGCCAACAGAGATTGCCGTGGTGCTGTACGTCTACGGTAGTGGGACTTACTACGTACTACCACCAGCATACTACGGAGACCACACGCACATAGCATACCCAGTAATAAGCAGTGGCTTCGGCGGTGTGGTTAACTACTACACTGAGAATCTATACACAACATACACCACATCCACAACAGAGACTGTAACATTCACATATCCAACGGTTAATGCAACATGGTATCCATACTTCGGAAGCCCACTGACAGTGGTGATACCAGTTGGTTCCAATGGTGAGGCTGTGTTTGATATGCCGTGGTTGTGATAATCTCATAAGGTCTCTCTGACGGTTCATGGTTCTGACCAGCCCATATTACTACCTGGCTTATTGTCATGTCTAGGAAGTCCTCATAAGCGATTGCCTCACTTTCTGTACCCTTCTTCACAGTCTCGTCGGTCCTCATTAAGCTTGGTCCCCTACCAGCCATCCACTCAAGGCGTTGGGCGTAGACCCTGAGGGTCGTTGGTGTTATTGGTAAGTCGACATAATTGCCCTTACCACCATATAGCCTCCTTATCTCATCAAGGTGCGGCTTCCAGAAGTCCTGACCATAAACATTGCTTATTCTCGTCTTTAGCAGTAATTGATATGCCCCAACTGGCCCGTATCCATCCTTAAACCTTGGAACCACGAACCTAGCCTCCATCATCGTCATGACTGCTCCTGCCTCAATCAACATACCGTATGATGACGCTGATGACCATGGCGGGTACCAAGACCTACCAAGCCCCTCACCCTGCGACCTAGGTCTATAGACCTGGGAACCACCGCCGGCAGCCAATATCGTGGCCTTAGCCCTGAAAACATATATTGTACCGTCATTCACGTTAAAACCTATGGCACCAACAACCCTATTCGGATTAGACGGACTCTTCAGTAGGTGGGTCACCATTACCCTATTGAAGATGTTCTCATCGCCAAGGGCTTTCCTAGCGGCCTCAGCCACTATTGCCTTGTAGGATTCTCCATGAATCATTATTTGCCACTTACCCTCACGCACATAGCACCCAGTCTTTGGCTCGGGCCATATGGGTAATCCCCACTCATCGAATAGGTGCACGGTTGAATCAACATGTCTAGCGTAATCATAGACTAGGTCCTCCCTAACAACACCCATTAGATCACCTCTCACGTACTTAACGTAGTCCTCAACAGTATTCTCCTTGCACTTAAGTCCTAGGTATGTGTTTATTGCCGATAACCCCATCGCCACAGCGCCACTCCTATTTATATTGGCCTTCTCGGCTAGTATTATTCTGCAGTTCCTACACCAATACCTAGCCTCCCAAGCCGCACCTGTTCCTGCCATTCCTCCACCAATTATTAGGATGTCCGCATCCACGTACCTAACCCTAGTCCTCACCATACTCTCACCCCCTCACCTCAACCTTCACTACCTCGGGAACCTTGGTCTTTGGAAGTTCAACACCCAGTTTATTACCGCCAAGCTTCTCATGCTCAAAGGATAAGTAAGGTGTCCTAAGCATATCCTTCGGCGGCTCCGGAGCTTCGTGCGGCGGCTTTATTGAGCCCCACGGCGTAGTCCTTATTGGGAATATGAAGTATTTGACCGTGCCATTCCTATACCTAATGGTCCAGTAAACCCTATTTGTCTTCTCATCCCTATAGACCTCAACCGCACCACCCAGTGGTGTGAAGTCCATGTAGCCCCTAATTTGGACGGCGCCCTGTGGACAATGCTTAACGCAGTTGTAGCACTCCCAGCAGGACTCAGGCTCTATATTCACGGCCTTCCTTGTGATAATCTCATAAGGTCTCTCTGACGGTTCATGGTTCTGACCAGCCCATATTACTACCTGGCTTATTGTCATGTCTAGGAAGTCCTCATAAGCGATTGCCTCACTTTCTGTACCCTTCTTCACGGTTTCGTCGGTCCTCATTAAGCTTGGTCCCCTACCAGCCATCCACTCAAGGCGTTGGGCGTAGACCCTAAGGGTCGTTGGTGTTATTGGTAAGTCGACATAATTGCCCTTACCACTATATAGCTTCCTAAGTTCATCGACGTGGGGCTTCCAAAAGTCCTGACCGTAGGCATTGGTTATCCTTGTCTTTAACAATAACTGATATGCACCAACAGGACCATAACCATCCTTAAACCTTGGGACAACGAACCTAGCCTCCATCATCGTCATGACAGCGCCAGCCTCAATCATTAATCCATATGAGGATGCGGAGGACCATGGCGGATACCAAGACCTACCAAGCCCCTCACCCTGCGACCTAGGTCTATAGACGTGGGAACCACCGCCGGCAGTCACTATCGTGGCCTTAGCCCTGAAAACATATATTGTACCGTCATTCACGTTAAAGCCTATGGCACCAACAACCCTGTTCGGATTAGACGGACTCTTCAGTAGGTGGGTCACCATTACCCTATTGAAGATGTTCTCATCGCCAAGGGCCTTCCTAGCGGCCTCAGCTACTATTGCCTTGTAGGATTCTCCGTGAATCATTATTTGCCACTTACCCTCACGCACATAGCACCCAGTCTTTGGCTCGGGCCATATGGGTAATCCCCACTCATCGAATAGGTGAACAGTTGAGTCAACATGTCTAGCGTAGTCGTAGACAAGGTCCTCCCTAACAATACCCATTAGATCACCTCTCACGTACTTAACGTAATCCTCAACAGTATTCTCCTTGCACTTAAGTCCTAGGTATGTGTTTATTGCCGATAACCCCATCGCCACAGCGCCACTCCTATTTATATTGGCCTTCTCGGCTAGTACTATTCTGCAGTTCCTACACCAATACCTAGCCTCCCAAGCCGCGCCGCACCCAGCCATTCCTCCACCAATTATTAGGATGTCCGCATCCACGTACCTAACCCTAGTCCTCACCATGATCTCACCCCCTCACCTCAACCTTCACTACCTCGGGAACCTTGGTCTTTGGAAGTTCAACACCCAGCTTATTACCGCCAAGCTTCTCATGCTCAAAGGATAAGTAAGGCGTCTTCAGCATATCCTTCGGCGGCTCCGGAGCTTCGTGCGGCGGCTTTATTGAGCCCCACGGCGTAGTCCTTATTGGGAATACGAAGTACTTAATGGTACCATTCCTATACCTAATGGTCCAGTAAACCCTATTCGTCTTCTCATCCCTATAAACCTCAACCGCACCACCCAGTGGTGTGAAGTCCATGTAGCCCCTAATTTGGACGGCGCCCTGTGGACAATGCTTAACGCAGTTGTAGCACTCCCAGCAGGACTCAGGCTCTATATTCACGGCCTTCCGGATAATCGCTGGATTAAGAAAGCCCGATAGTGGTAAGGTATTATTGATGGGTGAGGAGGTTAGGGGTCCAACACCGAAGCTTGCCATGATATTCCAAGACTTTGCATTATTTCCCTGGCTAACCGCACTTGAGAATGTGGAATTAGCACTCATGCACAGGAAAGACCTTAGTAGGGAAGTTAGGAGGGAGATAGCAAGGAAGTACCTGGCATTGGTTGGTTTGGAGGGGTTTGAGGATTATTACCCAAGGGAGTTGAGTGGTGGCATGAAGCAGAGGGTTGCGATAGCCAGGGCATTGGCTGCCCAACCAGTCGTTCTATTGATGGACGAGCCTTTCGCAAATCTTGACGCAATAACTGCGGAGGGTTTGAGGGCCGAAATATACAACATGGTTTTTAATGAGGAGTCCACGGTCAAGGCGATAGTGATGGTAAGCCACAACCTGGAGGAGGTCGTGGAACTCAGCGATAGGGTCATAGTGCTCGGTGGTAGACCAGCAAGCATAATTGCGGAGGTGGATGTCAAGTTACCGAGACCCAGAAGCACCAGGGACGTGGAGTTCCAGGACTACCTAGATAGGCTTTATTCGTTGTTATCAATAAGCCTAAGGGCTTAGGTGATACTAATGAACGTGGTATTAATGATCCAGACAATTATAACGGCAATACTCGCAACATTAGCGACATTCGGCAGGGTCGCTCTAACGATAATACTAGGTATAGTCCTCGGCTGGTTCCTAGGGTATGCAGCGGCAAAGAGTGGGCTTTTTGAACGCATATTCTTATCCATCACCCAGACCCTTGAGGCAGTACCAGTCATTACCTTCTTCCCAGTGGTTCTAATATTCTTTGTGAAATCAATAGGTGGTTACATAGGAACGGAATTGGCCGTGGACTTCCTGGTTTTCACGGCCGTTGTTTGGAACATATGGGTTGGTGAGTACGAGTCAATAAAGACCACATCACAATCCCTCGAAGATACTGCGGAGATGTTGAGACTGGGGTTTTGGGGTAAGTTTAGGTACTTATACATACCGATAACAATGCCTAGAATCGCGGGTAACGTGCTCGTAAGCTTCGCCGACGCGTTATTCTACATAGTCGTTAGTGAAGTCATCACCCTAGGCACGACCCAATACTCCGTCTTTGGAATAGGTGCATTAATTGCGAATTGGGTAAGTAATGGTGAGTGGACAGATGCATTTACTGGGCTTGGGGTATTAATTGTTATGGTGACGGCGGTTCTCTTTGGAATACTAAGGCCATTCGTGAATTGGGCCGTTAAGTATAGCTATGATCCGCTCATGGAGGTGACGAGGACGAGGATTAGAAGACCTGTGGTTACTAGCCGTGCAAGGGCCTTTGTGGCGAGGAATATCAGGTACATAAGGAGGGTGGCGGCGATTGAGGATGCCGTAATGCCTGTTTTTATTAAGGCATCGAGTTACGCCATTAGGCATAGATTAACGACTAGACCAAGGCCCAGAAACGTATTAACGGTTACGGAGAAGTACGTCG